>JAHHIL010000027.1 GCA_019358975.1 Trichocoleus desertorum ATA4-8-CV12 | reverse complement strand
GAGATACGAATGCGGCAATTCTCATTAAAAAAGTAGGGTTGGACATCGCCTTACTCAAAAACGCTCAACCCAATAAGTGCAAAGCACAGGCTGCGCCAACGGTTCGGAAGAGAAGCCCGCGCTGTACCGCCTAAGCGGTCAGTGTCGGGAGTATGTCACGCTGCGTCCATCCATGCTAAGCATTGCTGCATCTGCTGCTGCATGGTGGCGCGATCGCTATGGTAGCGACGACCATGCCCAGGCAGCACCCATTCAAAGTCATATTTGGCTAACCTGTGCATCGACTTGACTAGTTCTGGCCAGGAGTACCAACAAACCTCTCTAAAAGCCACCAAATGATGCTGTGACTCCGACCAAGCTAGATGATCACCCGTAAACAAGAACTTATTCTTGTAGAGCAAAACGGTGTGACCTTTCGTATGTCCTGGTACCGGGATAATCAGCAAATCGGGCGCTAATTGCACTGACTCCGCACCTTTGAGCTGAATTTCTACATCTTGGGTTCCGTGATTAATTTCATCGTGGTGCAAAATGCGATCGCAGCCAAAGTGGTCATGAAACTTGCGATGATCAGCCACGTCGTCTCGATGGGTTAGGTATAGATAACGCACACCACCCAGCTCTTCCAAGAGCTTCACTAAGGGTGGTGCAAATCGGGGAGAATCCACCAGCACATTGCCTTCAGGTCGCTGAATCAGATAGCTGGCCGCCCCGTAGGAGCTTTCAGCGTGGTAGCCACAGTGGTAAACGTTATCCGCCAGCAAAATCGGTAGGCTGCTTTGAGCTGTTTTAATATCGATAGGCTTTTCGACCGTGCCAATCGATGCAGTGGGACAAGACAATAGTGCCTGCATGGCCCGGAGCCGCTCAGTTTCATCGGCAGGCTGGTGATAAACCACTGACTGCTCAGCTTCACGATGAAACACTTCTGGGGTCATCCAACGACAGGTATCGCAATCAATACAAGTGGTATCCACATAAAAATCACCATTGATGTTTTGCGGGTGGCGCTGCTGCAAATGAGCCATAAGGGCACCTCAACAGATCGAGTTACTTCTAGGCTAGACGGTGAGGCAGAGGTTTGTGGGTTCGCACTCTCGCTGAGAGATTTGCGCTCACTTCTCTCACTCCTCACTGTTCATCCTTCCCCCGCATCACTTCCCGTCCCAGCATAAACAGCCCTGCCACTCCCAGGCCCACAAACCAGAGGTAAGGTTGCCAATAGTAGGTCATCTGCTCAGCAGGACCAAACTCTGGACAGACCCACTTGATGTATAGCCACAGCAGAGTTAGGGATATTGCGCCGGAGCCGACAAAAAATAGTCCTACCCGGAGACGAGCAGGTTGCAGTTCCATTGTGGTTGGCAAGCGCCACGATTGATTGGCTGATTCAGTAGCGATCGCGGCTATCGGCTCAACTGCAATTTCTAGGGAGGCAGGTAAATCAGCGGCTAGTTCTAGGGGTGGCAACAGATCGATCGTTTGCGGAAGTGGTGGCTCAGCAAACTCGAAGGGTTCAGCATCCCAAGATTTTGGTGTTGGAGCGGGGGCAGGTTGAGGTTCCAAGCTCATTGAGCAGCTTCCTGCATAAAACAAGGTTGCTTCTATCCTAGGACACTCAACCTACTTT
This sequence comes from Trichocoleus desertorum ATA4-8-CV12, assembly GCA_019358975.1. NCBI lineage: Bacteria > Bacillati > Cyanobacteriota > Cyanophyceae > Leptolyngbyales > Trichocoleusaceae > Trichocoleus > Trichocoleus desertorum. Next base: position 60,241 of record JAHHIL010000027.1, on the reverse strand, counting down.
CCTGCCTTAACCTAAGCTGCTGATGAAATCGTTGTGGTTTGCAGTTCATTCAGTCGAGCTAACACTTCTGAGCTATGAACTGCAGGATTTACCCCTGTAAAGCGCTCCCGTAAGATGCCTTCAGAGTCAATGATGAAGGTATGCCGTGCCGAGAGGAACCCTAACCAAGAACCATAAGCTTTGCTCACAGTGCCATCAGGGTCAGCTAGAAGCGGAAACTTCAAACCCTCAGAGTCACAGAACTCGGCGTGGGAATCGACAGAATCAGCACTCACTCCCAAAATTTGGGTGTTTTTCTCTGAATATTTTGGTAGGTCTTGTTGGAAGCGGCGAGCTTCTAAAGTGCAGCCAGAGGTAAAGTCCTTGGGATAAAAGTAGACCACTAACCACTTACCCCGGTAATCGGCGAGTGAGATTGCTCCATCCCCCGTATTTGTGGGTAGAGTGAATTCTGGCGCGGGTCGGTTGAGATCTGGTAACTTGCCGCCAAGCGCATGGGCTGCGGGCACTAGGTTGAATACCGCCAATAAAACGAGAACGTAAGCGAATAAAGCACCGAGCAGCGTACGACGAGAGATCATGTGTCAAGGGGTAGGGCTGTACTTAACACAAGTTTACATTCTTCTCAGATATCTTAGTCTCTGTTGAGCTATAGCCACAGAATCTTCATAAAAAGTTCGCGATCGCCCCCTCACGGCTAAATCACTCTCGCTAAATCACGCTCTAAGATGCCCGCCTCATGGTTCATTCAAATCAGCTCTTGTTCTCCCTGCTCGACCTTAAGCAGAACTAGCTACGATGAAATTAGGCGTTTATTCTCTTTTAAGCAGCGCTGATTTCCCTGGAGGTTCACTTTGGATAGTTCTCGGCCTCAATTTGATCATGATGTCAATTCCATTGCCGCTGACCAAACGAGTGGGGATTGGCAGCAGACCAACCTGGACGTAGAACTGGAGAACGCCATTTTTAGCTTTGAGGACATCCAGGCAGAACTGAATTACAAGCAAGCTCAAGATGCCCTGCGTGAGTTGGTAGGTCATCTAGATTTAACGCCGCAGGAACGTGCTGGACTGGAGCCAGAAATCCAAGGTCTAGAACGGATGCTGGACAAGCTAGATCGTTCTGTGGTGCATATTGCGGTGTTTGGCATGGTGGGGCGGGGGAAGTCTTCTTTGCTGAATGCGCTGCTTGGGCAAGACCTGTTTGAAGTTGGCCCGATCCACGGGGTGACGCAGGTGATTCAGAGCGCAGACTGGAGCTTGCGGCGGGAGGCTGTAGCAGGCAGCGATCGCGACATTATCCGAGTGGCGTTGCCAGGAACGGGGGATTCTCGGATTGAGCTGATTGATACGCCTGGGATTGATGAAGTGGATGGTGAAAAACGCGAAGCCTTGGCACGGCAGGTGGCGAAACAGGCAGATTTGATTCTGTTTCTGGTTGCGGGTGACATGACCAAGGTCGAGTACGAGGCGCTGTCCGAATTGCGAGAAGCTAGCAAGCCAATTCTGTTGGTATTTAACAAGATTGATCAATATCCCGATGCCGATCGCACAGCAATCTATCAGAAAATTCGGGATGAGCGAGTGAAGGAATTGCTCTCTCCTGAAGAGATTGTTATGGCAGCGGCTTCTCCCCTAATTGCCAAGGCTGTACGTCATCCAGATGGCAAAATGACGGCCCAGTTGAGCCGAGGAATCCCGGAAGTCGGAGAGTTGAAACTGAAAATTTTGGAGATTCTGCACCGAGAAGGCAAATCTCTGGTGGCCCTGAATACGATGCTCTACGCCGATGATGTTAACGAGCAACTGGTGCAGCGGAAGATGGAAATTCGCGATCGCAGTGCTAACCAGATTATTTGGAATGCGGTCATGACCAAAGCCGTGGCGATCGCCCTTAACCCCATTACCGTGATTGATGTTTTAGGAAGCGCCGCGATTGATGTGGCCCTGATTCTGACGCTATCGAAGCTTTACGGCATCTCCATGACCCAAAAAAGCGCTATTAATCTGTTGCAAAAAATTGCGCTAACGATGGGTGGCATTAGTGCCAGCGAGCTTCTAGTAACGTTTGGTTTGAGTTCTCTAAAGGGACTTCTGGGGGTTTCAGCTACGGCCACGGGAGGACTCGCGATCGCACCCTATATATCCGTTGCCATCACTCAGGCGGGGGTAGCAGGTGTTTCTACTTACGGGATCGGTCACATCACCAAAGCCTATCTCGCCAATGGAGCCACCTGGGGGCCAGAAGGACCAAAAGCCGTCGTAACTAAAATTTTGGCTTCCCTGGATGAAGAATCAATTCTGAACCGCATTAAAGATGAGCTGCGGGCCAAGTTGGATTTGTCTACTAAACGGGCACAAGCAAAGGCTAAGCCCTTAGAAGATTAGGTGCCTGGTAGCGATCGCAATTCTTCACTTAAGTGGGTGCGATCGGCTAAAGCCGTGAGTAGCGGGCCATGTGCGCCAAACTCGACGATGCTCACAGAACCCACTGGACAGCCCAAGCGGTAGCGGAAGCGGCCTACGTCAATCCCTAGGAGGGCACAAAGGGTAATCCGAATGGTAGCTTTGTGCGCTACGACTAACACATTGCCGTCGCTAAAGCGTTCTTTGATTTCTTCGATCACTTGTAACGACCGAGTCGCGATCGCCACTGCGGGCTCTCCCCCGGTAGGTGGGTACCAAGCAGGATCAGCAGACCAGCGCAAATAATCATCATGAAATTCTTGGCTCACTGTCGCTACTGTATTGCCTTCCCACTTGCCATAGTTAATTTCCTTTAAGCCGTCCCGCAGCTCCGGTTGCAAGCCTGTTGCCTCACAAAGCGGTTGCACTGTGGCGATCGTCCGCTTCATGGGGCTGGAAAAAATTGCCGTCCAAGGTACAGCTCTATAGGCGGCAGCAAATCCCTGAGCCATTGCCACACCATCGGGCGTCAGTTCAGGATCGATCGCGCCACAAAAGAGATTTCCGCGACTACAAGTTGTTTGGCCGTGGCGGAGGAAGTAAAGCGTGAGGCTCAAGGTTGTCAGCTCCAATACAGGGGGGCAAATCACCACTGCCAGTGTAGACAATCCTGACTTGCTAGCCCTTGTTTTAGGCCATCAGCCGTAAATTTACTGAGTTACATCCGATTTTGTGACTAGGATCACAGGTGAATTCGGCACTCGTCACATATCAGGCCAGAAAAATCCTTAACGATAGGAACATCTGGGTAATGACACCGTCCTTGGATCAAGGATTCATTTCAACCCTAATTTTTTGCCAGCAAATTTACTGGGTGCCGTCATGCTGCTGATTCGTGAAATTGTCCAACAAGCGCTCGCATCCGGTTGTTTGACAGTTGAAGCGGAAGAGCAACTTAGGCAGCTACTGGCTAAAAAGTATGATATCCAAGACTTGCAGGCTTTCATGAAGTTGCAACAGGCAACCATGTCGGGTTTGGTTAAGCAAGAATCTCGCGAGTTGCTATATTCGAGCTGATCTGCTGATTTCTATCGATTTCCTCTGTTCTCCCCATTGCGATCGCTCTCTGCAACGTAAAGAAGCGATCGCTTTTTTCTGGCTTAATTTTTCGGCTCAATCTATTACCACTTGAGGAACGCAGCTTCTGACCCCTGTTCGCGGCGAACTCTACCATCCTCCTCAAACCAAGCAATCACTTGTTCTGGCGTTAATTCTTCGATCGCCACACCTGCATCTTGAGCAATCTGCTTCAGCAACTTTAGAGAAGAAATCGTCAGGCGAGTTAAGAATTTCTCGTGAGACGACAACAACGCCGCATCTACAGCAGCCGCTTCTTCTAAGCTGAGGAACTGGGTGGAGGGTTGTTGGGCTTGAGTCATAGGGGGGCGGTTAGGAGTTAGCAATTAATGGATGATTAGGCTGAGCGGCGATCGCTACTAGCTTATTGACGATTATTTGAAACTAAACCTTTCCAAAGAATTATTCTGCCTAAGTTTCCGGCTAATCGCCAACTCCTGCTTTAGCCTGAATCAAGTACCCACAGCGATGTTCGCCATTCACAATCCAGTGGGTTCGCTCCACGGTACAACCAGGCAGGGCCGCTGCAAACATTTCTAACTCATGACCGCACACACTAGGGAATGACTCCGCAATGTGAGAAATGGCGCAGTTATACTCAGTCACCACATAACGCTCGGCCTGATCTGCCTGAGTTGCCACAGGTTGGTCCTCAGTGCCAGCCACCGAGTGCCATTCAGCCATATAGCCTTCGGCCCGTCGCAGCTCGACTAAATTAGCGACCCGCTCTTGCAACGACCCGGAACCCACGCGATCGCGATATTCTGCCGCCTTGCGCTCCCACTGCTTTTGCAGCAGCACCCCCACCTGCTCACGGCCCACCGTTGCAGTCAACGTATCTAAAAGCGAAATGGCAAATTCTTCGTAACGGTCAGGAAAGCGATCGCGACCTTGGCGACTGAGTTTATAGACGTGGTTGGGGCGACCCATACTGGCAGGCACCACTTCATGCAAAATCAACCCCTCAGCTTCTAAATCTTTTAGATGGCGACGAACCGCTTGGGGAGTCACTTTTAGATGTTCAGCCAGTTCTTGGGCAGTCGCTTGCCCCTGCTTCAGTAAATGATGCAGGATGTCCTGTTTCGTAGAAGGTTGCTGTGTCGTTGCCATCCTTGTCTCAAAACCAGTTAAAGCGAACGGCAAAAGTTGCACTAGTAGACTTTGACAACTAAATTGTTTCTAAAGTACCCTAAAATAGAAATTAAGCAACGAAAGTGTTGTTTTAATTATTTAATTATAGATTGTAGTTCAGTTTGTCCTGCCATCCTGCCTCATGAATTCAACGACCCCTGAAAGCCAGCAAGCAACAGAAAAAAGCCTCGAAGCCATGAGGCACTTTTCAGAAACCTATGCCAAACGGACAGGAACCTACTTCTGTGTAGACCCTGGTGTCACCGCTGTGGTGATTGAAGGGCTAGCCAAACACAAGGACGAACTGGGTGCTCCCCTCTGCCCTTGCCGTCACTATGAAGACAAAGAAGCAGAAGTAGCCGCTGCTTTCTGGAACTGCCCTTGCGTCCCCATGCGCGAGCGCAAAGAATGTCACTGCATGCTCTTCCTCACCGAAGACAACGAATTTAGGGGGGACAAGCAGGAAATCAGCTTTGAAGAAGTCAGATCTGTGACCAGTCAATATTAATTTCTAGCCTTTTGTTTGCCTGCGGCTGACTCGATTCCGTTTCTTACTTCAGAACACTCATTGCTCGTTTGCTGACCTAGCGTCTAATCTTCGCTCCGGGTTTGCTGTTCAGCCGCCTCCGATCCCCTCCGATCCTTAGAGTCTCAAGAGAACACTACCGATGACTGCAAGCGTTAAGACCCTCGTCAATCAGCCCTACAAGTACGGGTTTGTGACGGAAATCGAGTCAGAAACCCTACCCCGTGGGTTAAGCGAAGAAACCGTTCGCCTAATTTCGGCCAAAAAGGAAGAGCCGGAATTCATGCTGGAATTTCGCCTCAAAGCGTATCGCCAGTGGTTGAAGATGACTGAGCCTACCTGGCCTCACGTCACCTACCCACCGATTAACTACCAAGACATCATTTACTATTCCGCTCCCAAGCAGAAACAGAAGAAGCAAAGCCTGGACGAAGTAGACCCAATTCTGCTGGAAACCTTCGAGAAGCTGGGCATTCCGCTGACTGAGCAGAAGCGCCTCGCTAACGTGGCGGTGGATGCCATTTTCGATAGCGTTTCCGTCGCCACCACCTTCCGCGAGAAGCTGGCTGAGAAGGGCGTGATTTTCTGCTCCATTTCTGAGGCGCTACGAGAGCATCCAGAATTAGTGCAGAAGTATCTCGGTAGCGTAGTTCCAGTTGCCGATAACTATTTTGCCGCTCTGAACGCAGCGGTGTTTAGCGATGGCTCCTTTGTCTATATCCCCAAAGGCACCAAGTGCCCAATGGAGTTGTCCACCTACTTCCGGATCAACAGTGGCGACACAGGGCAGTTTGAGCGGACGCTGATTGTAGCCGAAGAAGGCAGCTCGGTCAGCTATCTAGAAGGCTGCACCGCCCCCATGTACGACACCAACCAACTCCATGCGGCAGTTGTGGAATTGGTCGCCCTCGATAACGCCGAAATTAAGTACTCTACTGTCCAAAACTGGTACGCAGGCGACGAAAAAGGTAAAGGCGGTATTTACAACTTCGTGACCAAGCGCGGTCTCTGCCAGGGTGTGAACTCTAAGATTTCTTGGACCCAGGTAGAAACAGGTTCGGCGATCACTTGGAAGTACCCCAGTTGCGTGCTGGTCGGTGACAACTCTGTGGGTGAGTTCTACTCGGTGGCGCTGACCAACCACATGCAGCAAGCCGACACGGGCACCAAGATGATCCACATCGGCAAGAACACCCGCAGCACGATTATCTCTAAGGGGATTTCGGCGGGCAACTCCAAGAACAGCTATCGCGGTTTGGTGAAGATTGGCCCCAAGGCGGAAGGCGCACGCAACTACTCGCAGTGCGACTCGATGCTAATTGGTGACAATGCTCAAGCCAATACCTTCCCTTACATTCAAGTGCAGAACAACACGGGCAAGGTAGAGCACGAAGCCTCAACTTCCAAGATTGGGGAAGATCAGCTTTTCTTCTTCACCCAACGCGGGATCTCGATGGAAGATGCGATCTCGATGATGATCAGCGGTTTCTGTAAGGACGTGTTTAGCCAGTTGCCAATGGAGTTTGCAGTCGAAGCCGATCGCCTGTTAGCCCTGAAACTAGAAGGTAGCGTGGGCTAAGACCTCTCCCCCAGCCCCTCTCCTGCGAGGAGAGGGGAGAAGCAAAGAAAAGTAAAAGTCGCGATCGCACCCCTCCTCTTCAACTCGCTCGAATTCCTCAACTCTCAAGCATTCCAAAGTTTTAATCAGTTGCAATGATCATTGAAAACAGCGAAGTTATTTTATCCGTCCGAGATCTGACCGCAAATGTGGACGGCAATCAAATCCTCAAAGGCTTGAACTTGGAAGTGAAAGCTGGGGAAATTCACGCCATCATGGGACCGAACGGTTCTGGCAAGAGCACCTTCTCCAAGATTTTGGCTGGGCACCCTGCCTATGAAGTCACAGGTGGCGAAGTGATCTTCCTGGGCCAAAACTTGCTGGAGATGGAACCTGAAGAACGGGCGCGATCGGGTGTGTTTTTGGCATTCCAATACCCGCTAGAGATTCCGGGAGTCAGCAACCACGACTTCTTGCGCGTGGCTTACAACTCGCGTCGCAAGCACCAAGGTCTAGAAGAACTCGACGCGTTTGACTTTGATGATTTGGTGCGGCAGAAGCTGGATGTGGTCAAGATGGACCCCGCTTTTCTAAATCGCAGCGTAAATGAAGGCTTCTCTGGTGGGGAGAAAAAGCGCAACGAGATTTTGCAAATGGCATTGCTGGAACCGAAGCTAGCCATTTTGGATGAAACTGATTCTGGTTTAGATATTGATGCGCTCAAGATTGTGTCTGGTGGGGTGAACCAGATCGCGAATCCCCAAAATGCCACCATTCTGATCACCCACTACCAACGTTTGCTCAACTACATCACCCCTGACTTTGTGCATGTGATGGAAGGTGGCCGCATCCTGACTACAGGCGGCAAGGAACTGGCCCTACAACTAGAAGAGCGCGGTTATGAATGGGTCCGAGAAGAAGACGCGGCTGAGGTGGCAGCACGATGACCATTCAATCCCCCGAACAAATTACGAGTTCTAGCGTTGCGGCTAATCGGGAAGCTTACTTAGCCAAGTTGCTAAAGTTGGCTCAAAGTGCTGAACTACCAACGGGTCAGGGTTTTTCGGAACTAAGATCGCAAGCTGCGGCACTAGTGCAAGAGCAAACCTTCCCCACGACTCGAAACGAGGAATGGCGAGTGACTGATTTGTCAGCGCTGTTGCAGGTAGAGTTGACATTTGGCGATCGCTCCTCAGCGATTAGCCCTGAAGCCGTTCAATCATTCGCTTTCCCAGAAGCGGCTGAGAGTCGGTTGGTGTTTGTGAATGGTGTGTATGCACCGGAACTGTCGGCGATCGCCAATCTCCCTACCAATCTTTTTGTTGGCAACTTGGCTGCTTTACCAGAGGAGCTGAAAGCGCGATCGCAAAACTACCTGGCGAAGCAACCTGGGGCTGAAGAAGTTTTTACGGCACTGAACACAGCAGGTCTGAATGATGCCGCTGTAGTCTGGATTCCCAGAAATCAGGAAGTTGCGGCTCCGATTCATCTGCTGTTTGTCTCTACGGCTAGCGATCGCCCCATCCTCTCCCAGCCTCGCTGCTTAGTCGTGGCAGAAACGGGCAGCAGCGTAACGCTGGTGGAAGATTATGTCACGGTGGGCGAGGGTGTATATCTCACCAATCCAGTGACGGAAATCTGGGTCGAACAAAATGCTCAGGTGAGTCACACTAGAATGCAGAGGGACAGCCAAACCGCTTTCCACATTGGCAAAACTGCGGTCAGCCAAGCACGAGACAGCCGCTATACCTGCAATGCCGTCGGCTTTGGCGCTAAACTTTCGCGGCACAACTTGGAAGTGTTCCAAATTGGGGAACAGACTGAAACCAACCTCAATGGCTTGACTCTAATGGGTGGAGACCAACTCGGCGATACCCACAGCACGATCGCCTACACGCAACCTCACGGCACTAGTCGTCAGCTCCACAAAACCATTGTGGATGACCAGGCGCGGGCTGTGTTCAACGGTAAAGTGTTCGTGCCCAAATTGGCGCAACTCACCGATGCAGGTCAGCTCAACCGTAACTTGCTCCTTTCCCCCAAAGCCCGTGTAGATACGAAGCCGCAGCTAGAAATTACAGCGGATAACGTTAAGTGTAGCCACGGCGCGACAGTGGGGCAGATTGACCCAGATGAAATCTTCTATCTGCAAAGTCGTGGTCTGGATCAGACCAGTGCCCGTCAGCTTTTGGTTTACGCCTTCGCGATCGAGATTATTGACCAAATTCCCGTTGCCTCTGTGCGCGATCACCTGTCTCAGCTAGTGAAACAACGAGCTTTTTAGAACCATGACCATCGCTCAGGAAAGAACTCTCGCCGCCAAAGTCCGTGCTGATTTCCCCATTTTGGATCAGGAAATCAATGGCAAGCCTCTGGTTTATCTGGACAACGCGGCTACTTCGCAAAAACCCCAAGCGGTGTTGCAAGCTTTGCAGCACTACTACGAGCACGACAACGCCAACGTCCACCGAGGAGTGCATACGCTCAGTTCGAGGGCGACAGATGCTTACGAAGGCGCAAGAGATAAGGTCGCTAAGTTTGTCAATGCGGCCTCTCGGCAAGAAATCATCTACACCCGCAACGCCAGTGAAGCGATCAACTTGGTGTCGAACGCTTGGGGTCTGAGCACGCTGAAGCAAGGCGACGAGATCATCCTGACGGTGATGGAGCACCACAGCAACCTGATTCCCTGGCAGTTGGTGGCGCAGAAAACGGGTGCGGTGCTGAAATTCGTCGAGTTAACCGAAACCGAAGAATTCAACTTAGAGCAATTCAAATCGCTGATCTCTGAGAAAACCAAACTCGTCTCCGTCGTGCATGTCTCCAATACTTTGGGCTGCATCAACCCCGTTAAGGAGATTTGCGCGATCGCTCACCAACATGGCGCAAGAGTGCTGATCGATGCCTGCCAAAGTCTGCCCCACATGCCAGTGGACGTGCAGGATATTGACTGCGATTGGCTCGTCGGCTCTGGTCACAAAATGTGCGCGGCGACTGGAATCGGTTTCCTCTACGGCAAGCTGGCTCTGCTGCGCTCCATGCCCCCATTCTTGGGTGGTGGTGAGATGATCGCGGATGTGTTTCTCGATCACTCCACCTACGCCGACCTGCCCCACAAGTTTGAAGCGGGCACCCCTGCCATTGCCGAAGCGATCGCACTCGGTGCTGCGGTGGATTACCTCATGGGCATTGGGATAGACAAAATCCACACCTACGAGGAAGAACTGACGGCGTACCTGTATCAGCGCTTAGCTGAGCTACCCGAAGTTCGTACCTATGGCCCCAAACCCACGGAAGATGGCAAAGGCCGCGCGGCTCTCGCTGCTTTCACGGTAGGCGCAGTTCACCCCCACGACCTCTCAACCATTTTGGATCAAGCAGGAATCGCCATCCGGGCGGGACACCACTGCACCCAACCGCTGCACCGCCATTTAGGAGCACAGTCTACGGCACGGGCGAGCTTGTATTTCTACAACACCCGCGAAGAAATTGATGTCTTCATCGAATCCCTCAAAGAAGCGATCGAGTTCTTCGGCAGTATCTTTGGTTAATCGTTACTAACAACTTTTCTTGTAAGTAGGGTGGGCAGTAGCTCACCTTATTTTTATGCCTTAAAAACCTTGTAGCTTCTCTAATTGATCGAGTGTTTGCTTATACTTGCTCAAATCATTCTGCTGAAGAAAAAGGTTGGAGGCTTTTTTAAAGTTTTCTAGAGCTATATCGTTTTCTTGAAGTAGCTGATGAGCCTTAGCTTTGTTGTAATAGAGTGAGGCATCTGTAGGATTGATTCGCGTAGCTTGAGTATAGTCTCTAGCTGCTTGTCTGTGATTACCCATTTTATAGTGGCTATTACCTCGGCCTTTATATGCTCTACTAAATCCGGGATCAATCCGAATTGCTTGAGTGAAGTCTTGAATAGAACCGTGATTATCCCCCAATTTGTATCGAGCAAGGCCGCGCTTGAAATAAGCATCAGCACTTATTTGAATAATTTGGCTGAACTCTTCAATGGCTTTCATATAATTTGCCTTGTCAATCCTTTTCAATCCTTGCCGAAGAAGGTTTTTGGGTCTGCACACAGGACAGTCATTTTCACCGCTCTCTAGCCTTCCAGGATGAATTTTATTGTCCAATGTTGGCCGATATGTATGGAACAAGGTGCACTCATACCAATAAGCCTCATGAAGAGTATTGCAGTGCATAAAGGTGTAATAGGCATAGCCTCGATTACGAATCCGCTCTCTTAAATTCCCAGATCTTCCTACGTAAGCAACAGGGCCATCCGTAGCATGAAAAAATAAATAAACTCCAGGTTTGGACTCTACATCTGGATGATAGCTAAGTTCGTTCAGCTGCCTAATCACACCATATTGAAATTCCATTTTGCTTTTTGATGCCGCTGCGTATGCGACGGTAACAATTCTCTACTAACTATGATTCCCTAGATTTAAGACAAGCCGTAACGCAGGGACGCGACAAATTTAGTGCGTGTGCTGCGCTCACACACCCTACGAGATGTAATTAGCGATCGCTCCATTGTTCCTGACATTGCTGTATTCACCTGAGAGCGTATTCCCACCAACGCAGACAGCGCGATCGCGAGCATGTTTGCCGCCTATCCTGACTGGACAATGGAAATTCTCAGCCTGATCAATCCGTAACTCGCGTCATCACCAACATCCTTCACTGTTGTCAAATAAAAAATAAGCACCGAAACACCCACCGTTAAATTCGTTTGGAGGGGGTCTGGGGGACGCAACCGTCCCTCAGCGGGAGTTTGAGGGCAGGTGCCCTCAAGGCTCGGATTTGTAATGCCAAACTAAACAACCCAATCTTCACCACAAATTTAAACAAAGCAGTTTACATTTTTTAACAAAGTGCAATACTATGTATTTAGGTATATATCCTCAGTTGAGTATATATTCTTATTTGTCCCAATCGTGTTGACTCAGTCTGTCAAGGAAACGTTTTACAGGAGCGGTGGGAGAAGCAAATTCCCTCTAGCCTGGGCTACTGGTTAAGCTGCTATCCCAATTGTTCAATCATCGATTTCGAGAGCGCCTAGCACCATCTGGTCTGACCTCCCTTCAATCGGTAGACCTCCTATCAAATCGAGACGGATTGATTCAGCACCCTGAATGCCCTTCGCAACGAAACGACCGATTTATAGGTCTTGACTAATGAGTACTGATTTTCCTTGGCTCACTACCATCATCCTGCTGCCCCTCGTAGCATCCCTGCCGATCCCCCTTCTACCTGGTAAAGGCAACAAAGTTGTCCGCTGGTACGCCCTAGGGGTTGGTCTAGTGGATCTAGCCCTGACTTTCTACACCTTCTGGCAGCACTACGATTTCCAAAATCCTGAGCTACAACTCGTTGAAAGCTATACCTGGGTTTCCCAGCTAGGTCTTAACTGGTCGGTTGGCGTGGATGGTTTATCGATGCCTCTGATAATTCTGACTGCCTTGGTCACGACCCTCGGCATCATGGCAGCTTGGCCCATTACCCACAAGCCTCGCCTGTTTTACTTCCTGATGCTGGCGATGTACAGTGCCCAGATCGGAGTATTCGCCGCTCAAGACCTGCTGATGTTCTTCTTGATGTGGGAGTTGGAACTCGTCCCCATCTATCTGCTCATCTCGGTCTGGGGTGGGAAAAACCGTCTCTACGCAGCAACCAAGTTCATTCTCTACACCGCAGTTGGTTCGCTGTTTATTTTGGTCGCGGCTTTTGCAATGGCCTTCTATGGTGACAATGTCACCTTCGACATGCGCGAACTAGCCCTGAAGGACTACTCGTTAACTTTCGAGCTGATTGTCTACGCGGCCTTTCTGGTTGCCTATGGGGTCAAGCTCCCCATGTTTCCCCTACACACTTGGCTACCGGATGCTCACAGTGAAGCGCCTGCGCCTGTGTCCATGCTGTTGGCAGGTGTGATGCTGAAGATGGGCGGCTATGCCCTGATCCGCATGAACGTGGAAATGCTACCCAATGCTCACGTTTACTTTGCGCCTGTATTGGCTCTGCTCGGTGTAGTCAACATCATCTACGCGGGTTTGACTGCCTTCGCCCAGACCAACCTGAAGCGCCGCATGGCCTACTCTTCTATCTCCCACATGGGCTTTGTCCTGATTGGGATTGCCTCCTTCACAGAGGTAGGCTTGAGTGGAGCGATCCTGCAAATGATTTCTCACGGCTTAATTGCAGCGGCTCTGTTCTTCTTGTCTGGGGTGGCTTACGAGCGGACTCATACCCTGATGATGGACAAGATGGGTGGTATGGCGAAGCAAATGCCAATTGTGTTCGCTTTGTTTACTGCTGGCTCAATGGCATCTCTGGCGCTACCCGGAATGAGTGGCTTCGTCAGCGAGTTGAGCGTATTCCTCGGCTTTACCAGCAGTGAAGCTTACAGCGGCCCCTTCAAAGTGGTTGTGGTGTTACTGTCGGCGGTGGGATTAATTGTCACTCCCATCTACCTGCTCTCGATGCTGCGGGAAGTGTTCTACGGTACAGCTAGCCCTGAAATGGCGCAGATTAAATTCTGGGATGCGAAGCCAAGAGAAGTGTTTATCACGGCTTGCCTGATTGTGCCCATCATTGGCATCGGTTTGTATCCCAAACTGGCGACCCAAACCTACGATGTCAAGACGGTGGCGATCGCAGCTCAAGCCAAAAACTCTCTCCCTCTCGTAGCAGAGCAATCTCCCTCTCGTTTGTTCTCCCGGATCTTAACGGCACCCCAACTGCCGACTCCTCAGACGGGCGAATTGCTAGGTGTGCTGAAGTAAGTTCCTAACTTCTACATTAAGGGCAGCATTTAAGGTGCCCAGTCCCCTGAAGTCAGCAGTATGATTTCAGGGGTTTTTGTTGATTGCAAGGATTGAGACTATGAAAGTTTGGACTTCTGCGCTGCTGGCTCCTGTCGTGGCTTTGGTGTGGTCAGCCACTGCTGAGGCGGCTCTCCGCACCAAGGTTGTGGAATATAAGCAAGGGAGCACTGTACTCGAAGGATACTTGGCCTACGATGATGCGGTGACTGGTAAGCGCCCTGGTGTATTGGTCGTGCACGAATGGACAGGCATTGGGCCTTATGTGAAGCGACGCACCAATCAACTGGCGAAAATGGGCTATGTCGCCTTTGCTCCTGATATTTATGGCAAGGGCATTCGGCCTAAAAACCCGAAAGAAGCAGGGGCTGAAGCGACTAAGTATCGCTCAAATCGGGCATTGCTACGCGATCGCGCTCAAGCTGGCCTAGATGTTTTGCGCCGACAACCCTTAGTTGACTCCAAGCGACTAGCTGCGATCGGATATTGCTTTGGTGGGGGTACCGTTTTGGAACTAGCGCGGAGCGGCGCTGATCTTGCAGGTGTGGTTAGCTTTCATGGCAACCTAGATACCCCCAATCCAGCTGATGCCAAAAACATCAAAGCCCAAGTTTTGGTATTGCATGGCGGTGACGATCCGCTAGTACCCGATGAACAGGTGCAGTCTTTTAAGCAGGAGATGCGCCAGGGCAAAGTCAACTGGGAACTAGTGAGTTATGGCGGTGCCGTCCATAGTTTCACCAATGCAGAAGCAGGCAATGATACCTCTACAGGGGTGGCTTACAATCGCACTGCCGATCGCCGTTCTTGGGAAGACATGAAACAATTTTTCGCGGAGATCTTTAGGAGATAGGAAGGATGAGGGATGAAGGAGGAAGGATGAAAAAGTGAGAAGCCAGGAGCCAGAAGGGTTTTAGTTCTCCCAACTTCTTAGCGATCGCCTCTCACAGAAAGTCGAAAATACCTCTGGTGTTCCTTTCCTCCCTCATCCCTCATCCCTCATCCCTCATCCCTCATCCCTCATCCCTCATCCCTCCTCCCTCATCCCTCATCCCTCATCCCTCATCCCTCATCCCTCATCCCTCATCCCTCATCCCTCATCCCTCATCCCTCATCCCTCATCCCTCATCCCTCATCCTTCCGTCCTCACCGCTTGCTCCTGCACCAGGTTGGGGCGAGTCACATTCGAGGTAAAGAGATTCTGGAAGGCGGTTTTGCGGCGGGCGACGTTGTTGGTGTCAAAGTTCCACATGGTTTCGTAGTAGAAGAACGACACCCCTTTAAAGTCGCGATCGCGTACTGCTTGCACTTGGGCTTGAATTTGGGGAGTTGGCATCAAACGGTCTTTCAAGCCAGCCAAAATGCCGATCGCGACAGGAATGTGTTGTTTTGCAGCTCGAACTTCAGGCTGATCGAGTTCCGAAATAAAGGTGTTTAAGTCAGTGCGATAAATCTGGAGTAACAGTTCCTCGACTAAGCCGCGTCGTTCCCACGTGACCCAATCGGCCAAGAATTCCTCATAAGAAAACTTTTGGGGATTGGGAGATAACGAGACGATCGCCTTGGGTTTGCGAGCTTTAATCGCTTCAAAAGTACGGGCAAAAACAGCGGTAATTTTGTCGGCACGCCAACGAGTCCATTCGGCATCTTTGGGATCGCTAGGCGGGCTTTGTCCTTGATGTTCTTGCTGATAAAGCTTGACGGTGAGAGGATCATAGCCAAACTGAGCGGGTAGCCCAAAGTGGTCATCAAACTGAAGGCCATCAATGTCGTATTTGGAGACAATTTCTGTGACCAAATCGATCATGAATTGCTGCACTTCTGGCTGGAAAGGATTGAGCCAAACGCGACTGTGCTTGCCCTCTGCCCAAATTGTGGAACCGTCTTGTCGAGTGGTGAGCCAGTCAGGATGACGTGCCACTAGATCTGACTCAGCAGGAGCCATGAAGCCAAACTCAAACCAAGGAATGACAGCGAGGTTGTTCCGATGGCCTTCCGCCACAGCTTCCGCCAGCATATCTCGCCCTTGTAAGCCTGGAGTCGGGTCTACTTCTGTACCAATCACTTTTTTGGCCACTTGGCTGGGGTAGAGGGTGTGGCCCCAGTTCCAGACGGTTGGGTACACAGTGTTGAATTTGAGATTCGCCAGGTCTTGCAAGTCATTCTTGAGGCGATCGCGGCTAAACAAGATCTCGCTATCGACATTCGTAAGCCAGACACCCCGAATTTCGCTCGTTTTATTGGTGCTTTGAGGCTGGGACTGGGGTTTGTTGCCAGCGATGTATTGAGCAGGAATCAACTGAAGTTGTCCAGTGTATGCTGTGCTCTGGCAAAGGGCTGCTGCCACATCTGCGCGAGTCGCCAGTTGATTTGGGTTGAGGGATTTGATGTTGGGATAGTTGACAACAAGTTGTTTTTCGGTGGCTGCCGCGATCGCGTTACGGGCATAGTCAGGAATCGCTTGAGCATCATTAAAGGTAGCGCTCAGAGTTGTCGCAACGGGTTGAGCAGGTTTGTAACCTAAACCATTGGCCAACGCTACCAACACTTGCGCT
Organism: Trichocoleus desertorum ATA4-8-CV12; assembly: GCA_019358975.1. Classification (NCBI taxonomy): domain Bacteria; kingdom Bacillati; phylum Cyanobacteriota; class Cyanophyceae; order Leptolyngbyales; family Trichocoleusaceae; genus Trichocoleus; species Trichocoleus desertorum. The sequence goes on along the minus strand of JAHHIL010000027.1, from coordinate 44,102 downwards.
CGTGGAATGTTCTGACTGGGCTTAAAGATGCGACCTGGATAACCTGACAAAAACCCAGCCTCAGAAGCTTGGTTAATTGATGTACGCGCCCAGTAGTTAGTAGGAACGTCAATAAATTGAACCCCAAGCCCAGATGGAGGCTGAGTCACATTAATGGTGCCAGCAAAGTTTTTGGCCACCATTGCGGCAAATTCGGCGCGAGTGACGGGGGCACTGGGGCGGAAGCTACCATCGGGATAGCCACTAATGATTTTCTGGTCAGCCAAGTTTTCAATACAGTTCTGTGCCCAATAACCTTGCACATCTTTAAACTTGGTTTGGGCAGAGGCTGGAGTCATCATGCCAGCCAGAACCACCATCGCGATCGTGGCGATAAAAGTGACGATAAAAGAAAACTGAGAGCGGCGTTGGTAGAAGTTACGCATGCAGAGATTCCATAGGGCAAAGAATGGCAGGCAAAAATTAAGTATTTAGGGAATTGGGATTACAGCCTTATTTGGATCATCCAATTAGACTGCCCATGATTCCGCCAAAAAAAAGTGGGCTCATTTAGCCCACAAGTGTCAAAGACTATGGAAATGCAGCCAGGGTGCCGATCGCGAGATGGAATGTTACAAGAAAATCTAGCGATCGCTCGTCATCTCACCCTGATTTACCACTCGCCTTGGCTTTGTAGCCCAGCTTGGTCAAAATTTCTACGAGCTTCTGTGTGTGATCACCCTGAATTTCAATCGCGTTTTCTTTCACAGTGCCACCCGCTCCGCACTGGGCTTTCAGTTTTTTCAGCAAATCGGCCAAAGTTTCTGCCTTGGCTTGAAATCCAGTAATTTCAGTCACCGTTTTGCCACCCTTGCCTTTCCGGGTCGCCTGCACCTTCAAGTTTTGTTGATTCGGTGGTAAATCGGGTACTCCGCGCGCCAACGCATCAGGATTAGCAGAGTTACCAAACTCGGAGTAGACCATGCGATCGCTTTTATCGGTCGGCTTGCGCTTAGAAGAAGCCATAGTCAGAACTTGTTTATTGCTGAGTTGAATTCGTGGAGGTGCTGGGTTCCCCTTTCACTCCCCCAATGTAAAACAACCGGGTCACCGCTTCATAGGCCCAGTGATCTCTGGAGACATCGGAGAAGGGTGGCTCAAATTGCTCAATTGGGGTTTCGTAAACCTGAGGCAGCGGTAGCGGAGCATCTTGGCGGCGAATGGGATAACCCTGGTTTAGTGCAGGATCAGTGGGCGTTGGTTGAGCCGTGGAGTCAGTAGGCGCGAGATCAGGAGTTTGAGCTTGAGCAGGCTGAATGGCGATCGCTTGCGAGGGCGTAGCCCTTATCGCGCTTCCAGTCAAAGTTCCTAAAACCAAAAGCCATCCTAGAGGACGAGCCAGTATTTGTTGCAGCATAGTGAGGATTGAACGTGCGAATTTTATCTCCACGGTAGCGCGATCGCCTAGACCTTTGAGTCTGGCTCCCCTTCCCTAGTAGGGAAGGGGCTGGGGGTTAGGTTAATTCACAATTCCCAACTTCACCCGCATCACCTCATACAAAACCCGCGATAGCTCTCGTCGTTGCACAACTTGCTTGTCGATCGGAGTTCTAGCAAAAGCGCGATCGTACGCAGCAGGCAGAGCTTTTTTGACCAAGAAAGATAGGTGCTCACGGGTGATGGGGCGTTCTGGAGCAAAACGGCGATCGCCCACACCCGCCACGATTTGCTTGGCTACCAAAGTTTCAATCATGGGGTAAGCCCAGCGGTAGTTTGGCAGCACATCCACGAAAGTTGGTGTGGCGGGTGAGATCAGCTCAAAACCCAGTAGTTTTACCAGTGCGGTTGCTACAACTGCTCGATTGACGCTAGCTGAGGGCCGAAATCGCAGATCGGTGTGGCTCTCGCTGCGAATAATTCCGGCGGCTGCCAGAACTTGAATCGCTTCAAAGTCTGGATCGTCGTGAGCAATGTCATCAAACCAAAAAATTGGGATGCCGTTGCGGGTCAGCGTGCCTTGCAGCTTACGTTTTAGACTTTCGTTAGTAGCGACATCGCGAACATCCACGCCTGCATTCGCGGCTAGGGCTGCTAGATAACCTCCCGCTTCTCCGATCGCCCATTCTACGGGGTGCATCCGGTAGGCCGCATTGGTGATGTGGGTGGTGCCAATACTTTTGGCTGAGAGTACTAATCCATCAGTGTTGATGGGAATCAAAGCGCCGAGCGGCAAGGTGAAGGGCAAGGCGATCACGTTTTCCCCCGGCAAACTGGCATGTCCTGGCTCGTCGTTGCCGTGCAGATCAAGATAGTGGTACTGCCCAATACCCACACTATCGTCAAAGCTTTTGGCTCGCGCTTGCCCAGGGAAAAAGGGTTTGGCGACATCTTCATGGCGAATGGTAGTAACCGCGATGCCCCGTCTCGCTTCGCGAATGTAAGGCTCTAGGGCAATGCCATCGCGAGTCCACGTTAGGTCACCGCGCGGCTTTAAGTCCGGGACACCGTTGGTTTGCAAAAAGTGGACATAGGCACGGGCGCGATCGCGGGCTTGTTGAGTGTGACGCTGCCGATCTTCCCGGCTCACGCCCACTAAAACTCCGACTCGATAGTCATTACCACAGCACCAAGGGCCGTTTTCTCCATGTTGATGCTGCCCCCAATTGATGACGGTGACATCACCAGGGCTAATCGTTTTCTCCTCTTCGGCCACCCGCAGAATTCGTCGATAACGAAAAATACCGAAGGGATTAAAAAACTCACGGGGTTGGGGTTCCCACTGCCCTCGGCTTTTGTGCCAGAAAGAACTCCGAAATTCCTTGCTGTTTAACCAGGAAGTGCTGTTATATCCGGGTGGAGCCCCAATAGCAACGCCACGACCCGGAGCCGTTCGCTCTATCACATCGCCAAAGGTAAAAGATTGCTGACATTGGGGCAAGGCTCGTTCGGGTAAAGCTTGCTCTCCGGTCTCACTGCGGGCTTCTTGACCAACGCGAGATTCGATATTGCCTAGTTCTAGCAAGTCCCCCAAATCCGTCGCTTCCAGAATGACTCTGCTGTTAATCGTAAAGGTGTGATTGTTCTGACGGTTTTGGAAGACTACCCCGGTGATGCGCCGCCGCTGACCTGGATTTTCGGTGGCGATGACGCTAATGGGTTCGGCGAAAGGAATCAGAATCAGCTTGCCTTGAGCAATGTAAGGTGCGATCGCTTCATTCATCGCCGTTGCAGCCACGATAGGGGTGGTGGCGAGGGGGCTAACCCAACCTCCTCCCGGATTAGCGACCTTTCTGCCGTTGAGCTTTTGTAACTCCCGTTGGCGATCGCGGAAGGTGCGTTGGCTTTTAGAAATGGCAAACCGCTCACCTTCAACTTGAAAGGGGGTGGCTGGTTGCCGCAAAAGATCACCATCGTCAGAAGCGGGAAGGGCTTGAGCGGTAAATTGCCCACCCACTACCGCTTGGGGTTGGACTAAGCAAACCGTGACGCCACTCCTTAAGGCCGCTAAGGTGGCAGCATAGGCAGCAGTCGAGCCGCCTACGATCAGGATGGGGTAATCCAGCGATCGCCCATTCTCAGGTCGAACGAAGGCGTTGTCATCAAACACTCCTCCTTGCTGGCGAATCGGCTGTGGTGTCTGCATGGCTTGAGTTGGTGGTTGAGAATGGTTGGATGCGGAAAAGCCTGATTTATGGATTTTAGGCAGGGTCAGAGGTTTGGCTGGGTTCGTACAGCTTGATTTAAGCTCTGGGCAAATCCGAACCTTGGGGGCACTCGCCCCCAAACCCCCGCTGAAGGACGGCTGCGTCCTCCAGACCTCCTCCAGACGAATTGGACGGTGGGTGTTTCGGTACTGTGTTTAGCACTTTGTTCAATATTGTGTTTAGCACTTTGTAGTGATTCACGCTGCCAAGTTGCAATTCCTGGCATCGTTGGGTTAGCAAAGGGTTATTTAACAAAGTGCGATCGCGCTTGCTGCGTCTGTTGCAATTGGTCTGCTACGCCTTCCCAGTTTTCTTGCTCAATATTGGCGATGATTTGATCGAGTTGGTTGCGGTAAGCAGCAAGCGATCGCAACAGAGCGGAGCGGTTGTATCGTGCCATCATCAACCCCAATTCTGGATTCCCTCCGCCTACGCGACTCGTATCCTTAAATCCAGAGCTTGCTAAAGCTTGAGCGAGTTCTAGGGTGGTAGGGTCTGTCTCGCTCATGCAAGCTGCAATTAGGCTGGAACTAGCCATGACAGGTAAATGAGAGATCCAAGCTACAGCTCGGTCATGATCTTCAGGACGGCAGTGGTAAAGGTGAGCGTCCAGCGATCGCACCAAGGTTTCTACTGTTTCGATGCAGACAGGAGGGGTTGTTGTGGTAGGGGTGAGGACGTAAGGCTTACTGGCAAACAGATTGGCTTGGGCGGCCTCAATGCCATTTTCTTCGGTTCCTGCCATCGGATGCCCACCGACAAAGTTGGGCCAGAGTGGAGTGATGCTATCTACTACGGAAGTCTTGACTGAGCCAACATCCGTTAAAATCGTGGTCGCAGCAAGGTGTGGGATCAGCTGGATGACGGTTGATTCAATCGCAGAGAGAGGGGTACAAATAAAGACCACATCGGCAGCAGCCAAGAGGGTTAAGTTGACACTGGCATCATCGACGGCTCCTCTAGCAATGGCCCGCTGACAAGTGTGCTCCTGACGACTCACTCCTAAAACTTGGTACCCGCGCGATCGCAGATCCAGCCCCAATGAGCCACCGATTAAGCCCAGTCCAACAATCCCAATATTCATTTGTTATTCTGCGTTATTCTGCCAATATTCATTGTTGACTGACTCAACTAGCTACTCAGGCTTACGTAGCTCGACCATGACTAGATGCCGCCTATCTCCATCATTTTTGGATCTCTAAAGGGAAATCTTGATGAACGCTGAGGAACTCCTAAAAAAATACGGAGCGGGGACTAGAGAATTTATAGCGGCTGACTTGCGCGAGGCTAATCTCAGTGGCGTCAACCTGAGCAAAGCAAACTTGAGTCAAGCGAACTTGAGTGTATCAAATCTCAGTGGCGCTAATTTGAGCGAAGCTGATTTGAGTCGCACCAAACTGAATGTTGCTAGGTTGAGCGGCGCTAATTTGAGCAAAGCCAATCTCAGTGGCGCTAATCTTAACGTTGCTAACTTGATTCGGGCTGACTTGAGCGGTGCTAACTTAACACAAGCGGCGCTGGTGCGGGCAGAACTGGTGTTGGCTGATTTAAGCGGGGTCAACTTTAGTCGCGCTAATCTAAGTGAAGCCAATCTCCGTGAAGCCAAGCTGCGGCAAGCGAACTTGATGCGGGCTAATCTGAGTGCCGCTGATCTAAGGGGGGCTTCGCTCACGGGTGCCACGCTAGAGCAGGCAAATTTGCAAGGTGCAGATTTGAGTAAGGCTGACTTAAGTGGGGCTAATTTGAGTGGGGCTGAGCTGAGGCAAGCCAACCTCAACCAAGCCAACCTGAGTGGGGCTGATCTGAGTGGAGCCAATTTGCGCTGGGCTGATTTAAGCGGCGCTAAGTTGCATGGCGCAGACTTGAGCGGCGCTAAGTTGAGTGGGGCTGACCTCAGCCGTGCGGACTTGAGCAACACCAATTTGATGAACACCAGCTTGGTCTACGCTGACCTGAGCCAAGTGAACTTAATTCGAGCGGATTGGGTCGGAGCAGACTTAACGGGAGCGACTTTGACGGGAGCGAAGGTACATGCAGTATCTCGCTTTGGAATTAAGACGGAAGGCATTACCTGCGACTGGATTGACCTCAGTCCTAGCGGCGATCAAAGCCAGATTCATCGCTTTGCAGCGGAAGAGCATAAGAAATTTTTCAAATCCACACCACCGACAGTTCAGATTATTATCGATGCGCCATTGGAACCTGCATCCCACTCAGCGATCGCGGCTGCCTACCACCAAATTGCTCGGCAATGCCCAACCCTGAGTTATCCACCCAGTATTGAAGTCGGTCGGCGGCGCACGACCCTCACCTTTGGCCTGAATGGTGATGAGCAGTTGTTTGCGATCGCCTATGTAGCAATTTTGCCGTTTCAGGATGCAAAAACGGTGCAGCAGCAAATGATGGGATTGCTGCATATGGTGCGATCGCAGGGTACGCAAGAACTTAGTGTCAGAGAACTAGAGCGCTTGGATAAACTGAGCGCAGCTTTAACTCAAATTAGCCAACAAGTTACAAAAATCCGCCTTTCTCTCCCACCGACTCCGGTGGAACCTGCCAACCCAGAAAAGCCAGTTCAAGTCAAAGAAACCAACTTTTTTGTCGCCCCCACCCAAACGATTCTGACTAATTCCAGCGATCGCACCCTGACGGTTTATTACCATCCCATGTTTGGCAAACGCTTTATGAGTGCTTCGAGCTTTGCTAAAGCTGGCTTAGATAGTGCTACTTCAGCCAAGCCCGTGCTACTACCCGTCAGTCTGGTGATTGATTTTGTTCGAGGATTTTACTACTTAGACCTCTAAAACGCGATCGCTCAATGCACCTAGGTCCTAGAAAATAGGGATTCTATTTACGTTGACCTTAAGATAGAGCGTTCAGAAACCGAAGACTACTACAGTAGGCGGTAGACACACTGTAACCTGTACTACTAGTTGTATTGAGCAGCGAGGTCAATAATGAATTCTTGGCGCGATCGCTTTAACCAAATGAGTGGGCGCACCCGATTTGTCGTTTGTCGCCTGATGTTGCATCTGGCAGGGCAAGAAGTTGCCCCTATTTTAGGCGTGCTAAATCGGGCGGGCCGACAGGCCGTTGACTCAGATGGTGATTTAAAGGTTTTGGGAGAAGGATTGGTCGAAATCTGCCAAACCCTATTGCAAAACGACCTTTACTGGCAGTCTGCCGCCAACGAAGGTGATGTGTTTTGGAATGAAGGCGAAGCGGGAGACTTTGTGACCGACTTGTTTACAGACTCCGCTCAGCGTTATCTGAGTGAACCAGATTTTAGTCAATCGCCAGAAAACGAACCATTGTCCCTGCCTGTCACGCACAACTTGGTAGTCATGCTGACAGTAGCGTTTGAAGGAGAGGTTCCTGAATTGGAAACGGATCTCGCTAGTATGGAAGCAATGGCGGCAGGTTTAAGAGCATTGATCAATCTGCACTACCAGGACAACCTACGGGCCGTTCAGGTTCATTTCTCTCCCGCTCAGTTGGGTGACGAATTAACCTCGGATCAGCTATTACTCAACTTTGCAGAGTTAGTACCGCTGTAGAGGCGTCAAGCTGGTTCTTGACTTCCCAATCTTGAGAAACCATGCCGAATGGTTCATAAAATCAGTCTTGAAATGAATACAATAATTCACCCACCTATGTTTCGTCGATTTGTAATATTAGTCACGGCTCTAGCATTATGTTGGACTACGTTGGCTTGTGGTGAGGCTCCATCAGTCCAGTCTCAAGCTCCTAATGCTAATGCCAGGGTCTCAACAGCCCCCACCCAGCAGAACATACCAAGCGGCCAGTACCCCGTACAGCAGGCCACTTACAACGACGGTAATGGCGAATATAGCTTGATGTTGTTGAACACACCGCCCGGAGTGCCAGCTGTGTTTCGGACTTCTGATTTGCAAATGGCTCGCCTTACCGATGATGAAGTGGCTGCCAAACAGCAAAACTATCTAAAAGTCGATGGCGGGAAAGCCTCTCTCCATGTGGCGGAAGATTTCAAAATTGAGTACGTTCACAACGTCGTTGAAACCCAAGCTGATCCTCAAACGGGTCGCCAAGAAACGGTCGTTGTGCGCCAGCAATCCAGCTTCTGGACTCCTTTTGCAGGAGCGATCGCAGGCCAAGTAGTAGGCAATCTCTTGTTTACGCCACGCTATTATGTACCACCTGTCTATCAACCAGGGGGTCTAAGAGGGTTTGGTGGTTATGGTGATACTTACGGCCAAGCTGTGAACCGCTACCAATCTCGTTATCAAGCCCCACCTGCAGCGGTTCGCAATCGCCAAACTCTGCGTACCACGGGTCGTTTAAGAACACCCACGTCTAGCAGCCGCCCCACCACTGTGCAACGACCTTCTACCTCTGGCAATCGTTCTACTGGTTCTGGGTTTGGCTCCAGTACTCTCCGCCAATCTGGGCGATCGCAGCCTAGCAGAGTCAATCGGAGTTCTGGTGGTTTTGGCAGCAGCCGCTCTGGTGGAGTCCGGCGATCGCCTTCTCGCAGCCGACGGCGCTAATTTAGCTCCAAAGCCGATTGAAAGCCCCTGTCTCGTCTGACAGTTGTCATAATTGATCAAGAATCAGTTGCAAAAATCCCTGCGGTAAATTTAAAGCCAGCAGGGATTTTTAACGCCTGTGTCAGAATAAAGGTCACGCGGTAATCAAACGCTCCTCGCCTGTGATTGAAGTAGAAGTCCACCAGCAACTCCGTGCTTTCCTACGAGAACAGGGTGAGCCCTACTGGCCCCATCACTTAACGATGGGACGCTTGGTGGCGCGAGCTTTAAGGCTAGGCCGTAGTGCCTTGATTCAAGCGGGTGCTCCTTCGGGTAGCCACGCTCGCTATCGTCTGAGCTACTTAGTACCGTTGCTGATTTGGCCCGGTGCAGCCGTATTGGCGGTACCCGAAGAAGTGCAGCAGCGCCTTCTTATGGTCGAGATTCCTAGACTCCGCCAGTGGATTCAAACCCATAAACCGATTCGAACGGGCGATCGCTGGCCTGGGCCAGATTTTGAAGGATTGCTCTTAACCACACCTGAACAATGGCTGAGCGATCGCTTGGGTGATCAAAGCCGCTTTCCTGAAGGAATTCCGACCATTTTGGATGGGGTGGATGACCTAGAAGCTTGGGCACAGCACCAACTTACAGCTCAGTTAGCGCCGAGTCATTGGAATGACTTGATGCTGGCTCGCCCTGACTTAACCGAAACCATTCGAGATGTGCGAGTGCAACTCACGCGAGCCATCTTTCAGCATCCCGCCAATCCTTACGAGTGTTACTTAATTGAGCCTGAAGAACGAGAAATCTTAGAGACTTTGTTTCAGCAGTTGAGCGCAGGTCAACTAACAGATCCCGACGCATTCTCTCAGCCACTGCCAGCCCCAGATGAGTCAAACACTACACCCCCTTTACCTGGCTTGCCGGACGCTTGGAACTACTTCTGGGAGCGCTTGCAGAACCCCGATCAACTGGTCTGGACGACGATCGATCGCCAGCATGGTCAATTCTCTTTATACTGTGGCCCCATTGATGTTGCGCCTGCGCTAGAGAAGATCTGGCCGCAGCAGCCTGTAGTCCTAATTGGTGGGGCGCTGGATTTAGCGCCAGAAGCTCCAATCTATCGGCAGCGGTTGGGGCTCAAAGATTTGACTTGCCTCAAATTTGCGCCCGATCGCCAAAGCGAACTCATTCAACTGTACTTACCCGATGGGCTACCCATGCCCAACACACCCCAGTTCCAGGCCGCTTTGGTACAAGAAGTACGGGCTTTGTTAAATGTTAGTCTCACTGCTCCAGGGTTAGCCGTATTGTTGGTGGGAGATGTGCCGCTAAAGGCTCAGATTGGTTCCATTCTGGCAGGTGAGTTTGGCTCTAGAGTCCAGGTCGAAAAAACTTGCCTGGACGACAACGGCATTCTCGTCACCGGATGGGAGTTTTGGCGGCAGTACCAGCATGTTTTACCTGCACCCCATTTATTAGCGATCGCTACCCTACCCATCCCTTCTCTAGAGCATCCCCTCGTAGCAGGCCGAGTGGCTTACTATAAACGACTGCGCCAAGATTGGTTTCGACTCTACCTATTGCCCACTGCATTGAGTGAGTTGCAACGTGCGATCGCCCCAGCCAGAGAGCGTCAAGGAGTTGTGGCACTACTAGATAACCGAGTTTTACATCGCAGCTACGGACATCAAGTGTTAGCAGCCTTAAGCCCCTTAGCCCGAATAAACTATCTCGATCCAACCTTATTCAACCAGTCTGACTATTCGGTTTTAGACTGAAGCCAAAAACCCATAAGAAGATTTGTAGCTCTGCTAAACTGACAGCCCTCAGCCAGTCGTATCCTAAATGTAAAGACTACGAGCAAATTACTCGTCAATATTTACTAGAGTCATGGGTGAAGCAAAACGTCGTAAAGAGGCATTAGGAGAAAAATACGGTCAAGAACCCAGTATTCTCTCCAAACTAACCCTTACCAAGAAGCAGTCAGGGCAATTTGTCAAATGGAGTATTCAAGGAGCCTGGATTGGTATTGGGCTGCTTGTGGCTTACTGGGTAACCGTCCGTTTCGTTGGCCCTAGTTTGGGCTGGTGGCAAGTTAACTAAAAAACGCTAATAGCGCTTGAGTTAATGTGTTGCTAAGCACAATTTTTCCCATTGATACAGATTGCAAATCAGACTCATATGAATCTCAAATTAGTAGTTGAGATTCTCTTCAAATCGCAAGCTTTGTATACGTTCCGTCTTAAAACTACTTGTGATTCAAGTCAGTCTAAAGGCGGAACCTTATTATGTGCAGTTGATTCAATATTAAGAAGCTCATTGAACTGTTGTACTGGATACTTCCTCAAATGAAGCTGTCCATTAACCTGAGCAGGTGATGTTGGGAGTGAACTTTAGCAAAAGAACTGGGCATTCTGAATAGTAAAAATCCCAACCCCTGAAGGCTGATTTCTTAAGAGAAGGAAAATTCTTAAGAAAGTATAGAAAGGTCTAGAATGAGGTGTGGTGATTGGAGGACGAACGTGTTTTTAAGACTTGCAGAACAGCACCGTCAATTTGTCCAGGACTTGGTTATGAGCCTACAAGCCCTGGCTACTGTATTAGAAAACCGAGGGTATTTAGCTTCTTGCTATACCTGCGGTGGTCAAATGAATAGTGCCTCTTTTATGGTGAGCTTGGGAGACAACCACCTAATCCGGTTTTTAGTCTCTGATTACGGGATTACCTGGACTGAGATGCGGGATGACCGTGAACTGATGAAGCTAGAGGGCGCTGAAGCAATTAGTCAGTTGCAAGAGCTAGCAAATTTGGTCAAGTACCAGATCAAACCCGCAGAATATCGCCCTGCCGTAGCTCACCCAGCTTAATGCTCCGCGATCGCTCAAACCTAAATTCTGTCAGGAACCTTGTAGCCGTCAGTGAACTACCAAGCCTAATTAGAGGGATAATTCAGAGTGGCTCCTCACTCTAGGGTTAGCCTAGAGGCATGTGAAAAAGGCACTGGCTTGACATGACAATTGGGAATTCTGGTTGGCATCACCGTTTTGTGGAGACAAACCACATTCGATTACACTGTGTGATGCAAGGAGAAGGCGACCTAGTAGTGTTACTACATGGTTTTCCTGAATTCTGGTATTCTTGGCGCTACCAAATTCCAGTGTTAGCCCGTCATTTCAAAGTCGTGGTGCCTGACCTGAGGGGCTATAACGATTCGGACAAGCCAGAGCATGGCTATGACCTAAATACCCTAAGTGCCGATATTCGGGGTCTAATAGAAGGTTTGGGTTACGCCCGAGCGCATGTAGTGGGCCATGATTGGGGAGGAGTAATTGCTTGGCATTTAGCGCAAAAATTTCCTCACTATCTCAATCGTTTAGCAATTTTGAATGCTCCGCATCCGCAACGATTTGTTCAAGAGTTAGTCAGTAATTGGGATCAGATTCGGCGCAGCTGGTATTTTCTCGCGTTTCAGGTACCGGGCTTGCCAGAGTGGCTAATTCAGCAGAATTTGAAAAGTTTTGTGCAAGACTTTTTTCGGGGGCAGGCAATCCGCAAAGGAGCCTTTACGGCTGAGGATGCCCAAATGTATGAAGCGGCATTGAGAAAGCCTGGTGTGTTGTCGGCTGCTATAAACTACCATCGGCAACTGTTTTCGCTCCAGAGCTTGCTTCGCCAGTGGCAGCGATCGCCAGAACCGATTACGGTGCCTACCCTAGTTCTTTGGGGCGAAGAGGATGCACTGTTAAGCCCAAAGCTCACTGAAGGACTCGAACAGTTTATGGCAGCGCCGTTTAAGCTGAAGTTTGTGCCTCATTGTGGTCATTGGACTCAGCAAGAAGCGCCTCAAACTGTCAATCGTGAACTGTTAAACTTTCTCCAGCAGTAGACCCCTGACAGATCGCAACAGGTCTTGATAACTCCTTGTTGGGGCAGTGCTCCGCCGTAAAAGCGCTCCTGCACAAGTCATCTTTCAAACTTCCAAAGACAAAAACTAAGTAATACTGCGGTTATCTGCTATCTGCAAGCGTTCTACTCTAGAGTCTGAAGTGTGATTCTTGGCAGGGGCTGATTCAGCCGCGAGGACAGTTTTATAAAGCGCATCTCTGATTCGAAATTTTACTTACCAGTATTGGTATAGTGCTACGCATCAAGTTTAGGGCAAAGGGGGTGTGGGGGCTTCGCCCCCAGCTAGGGGTTTCACCCCTGCGCCCCGTCTTAACCTTTATCAGTACTGCTATATCAAACGGTTAGACAGATCTGCTATAACTTTTCAGCCGAGCCGCATTTTGATGGGTCACATTTCGAATACAACACTGCGAATCTATAGGTTAGCAGGCTACGTTGTGTGCTGTCTAAATTTCCACGGCTAAATTATGATTGATCCACGCTCTTGGGCTGCACAATCTTTAGGAATGATGACTCCCTTTACGGAGGCAGAGGTAGAACAACGCTTGGGCCTATACCGCGTTTTTCTACGACTTTATGAGCATCATCGCGATTTGCTTGATGAGATTTTAGAGCTGGAGGACTCTGGCAAGAGCTATCCCTACAAAGTAGCATTGCCCTATGTTCAGGGTGTGGTGAGTGGAGAGCAAATTCACTTATCAACTAATCTAATTGAAGGAAATACTCAAACTTTATTGCAACCACAGCAGATTTGGGTGTTTGGCCGCGATCGCCAAGCCGCCATTTCAATTCGAGATGAGCGTTTGTCTCGGCGTCATGCAGCCATTCGGTATGTAGCCGATCAAGGGTTTTATCTTGTTGACCTCGACAGCACGAATGGGTCTTTTATTAATGGTGAGCGGGTGTGGCGCTGTGCTCTCCTCAAAGAAGGCGATCGCGTCCGTTTAGGCAGTTTGACCTTTACATTTTTTATCTGCCACACGTATCAGACCGTAGGAGCTGTACCACCCTCAGTTCTGGAGCAGCTGGGTGCAAGCTGTGCCTACGATGGTTCTGACGCTTGTGGGACAATTGATACCGAATCAGAAGCAGAAGGTGCCTCCAATCCGTGGGATAAACCTTTACCCCCAGAAGCGCGTGAAACCTCAGGATTTCTGCAATCCCATCTGTCTGAGTACGAGCCGACACAAATGGACCCAGAACCTTTACGGACTCCCCCACTGCCTTCGAGCCTATTAGAGCAGTTGCTGAGCCAAAAGCAAAAGCTCAGCGACTGTAACTAGAGGAGCAAGCGCAAATCGCTTTAGGCGTGGACTCTAGCTATTTAGTTCACTACCTGACTGCTATGACTGCGAGGATCATCGTTGGCAGGTTTGGTTGGTTTAACCGCTGTGTTAAAAGCTGAAACTTGACCCGTTGCTTGAGCATAAGGCAGTGAAGAGCCTGCAACTAACGCTTCTAAGTTGCCTGCCATAATAGTTTTGGGCTGCTCGCCAATGGTGTTGGCAATGGCTTCGCCTTGCTGATTGAGAAACACGAAATGGGGAATGCCATCAACTCGGTAGTGCAAAACTTCTGGCAACCACTTAGTGTTATCGACATTGAGCATGACGAAGTTAATTTGGTCCTGATATTGCTGCTCTAAGGCATCCATTTCTGGTGCCATTGCCTGACAACTCGTGCACCAATTGGCATAAAACTCCATTAGGGTTGGCTTGCCGTTTTTGAGGGCTACTTCTAGTGGGGTTGCTTCTTCGGCCAGAGTGTTGAGCGAGACTGAATTCGTTTGGGTTTGTAGACCGAAGAACACAGCAACGCTAAGGGCGATCGCTACTAAAACGATGAGTAGGTTCCGCATGCGAGTACCGACTGTGGAGTTCGGCTTTGCTGGGGAAGTACCAGTTGGATCAGGTAAATTCGCCGCCATTGCAAGATATTTATAGTTAAGGATTACTAGACGTTTTTAGTGTAACTGAACTGGGAGAAGCAATTGGGCCACTAAATTCTGGGCAGGCTTACCGAGCTTTTACCGTAGTAGCCCTTGAGAGTGAGCAATTGTACGGTCGTCTAGAGAGCGCTAAATTTTGTAACCTAGGCTTAGTTGTTAAGTGTAGAGATAACTCAACCCTGCTTCCCTGACCAGCCCAACCGTACGGCTCAATTAAGGGGCATCCTGGAATTGTTACTGCTAATGGTGTCTTTCAGTTTCAGCCACCGATTGCCCAAGTGAGTTTTTTATGTCTTTCAATTCTGCTTCTGGGGCCAAGCCCCCCCCGCCTGACCAAGATGAACATGCAGCCTACAGTAACAGCATTGTTGGGGCCGCAATTTTTGATTTGAATGGTCTTCCGAAGGAGTACTTCACCGCTGGCGAGGGCAGCAATATGAGCTGGGTGCAAACAATTTTTCAGGCACTAGGTTTGCGATCGCTCCTCATGTCTTCGCTGCAACTAGAGGGCTTTCACCACGCAGTCATTCAAGGGCCAGACTGTTGTGCTGTGGTCGTGAAGCAACCAGCTCGCTACATGGCTTTGTTGATTCAGCAAACTGAGCCCACCAGTGTCATGACAGAAGCCTTTGTCCAGTGGGTGCAGCGATTTGAGCCGACTGTTTTGAAGACTCATCCTCGCTTTCGAGTAGCTTAAAGCGTTAGCAGGCCAATGAGTTTAGTTCAAGCTGAATCGGCAGGAGTCAAAAGTTAGGATTTGTCTAATTCTCTTGACTTCTGCCTTCTAGCTTCTAACCCTCTTCACGAGAATCGCCACTATTGCCGCTACCAGGAGAAGAATCGTAAAGCGCATCTAAGTGCTCACGAGCGTCTTCCACAGACATAGAACGCATGACCAGTAGAGGCTCGTTGATCACGTTGCCAGCATCATCCAAGAACTCTGGATGGGGCACAGGTCGGGGCCGCGAAGTCGCTGCACCATTGCCAGCAGACCATCCGGCGGGGGCATAACTCCGTTGAGATTCCATTCCTAGGGTCAGCATGTTGCGAATCAGATTCGCGATCGCCAAAAACGCCAGAATGGTAAAAGCCAGAACGTAAAGCAGGTGCAACATAATTTTTTCTCCCAGCCGAATAGCTCACCAGCAAGTTCGCAATTGTGCTCGAAATGGAACCAAGCTTAAAACTGGAGCAGGCAGCAACTGGTTCCAGGCAGTGTTGAGCTTCATTGCCATAGTTTCTCAGATTTGTTGTGACTTAATCTACTCTCTTAGCTAGCAGAGCGTTCCAGGCGGAAACGAATGGTTGTTTGCCAACATTCAGTGACAAGCTGATGCCACGGCATCAAGACCGTTGTTTCTACGCCCACCTGCCCACCTGTCGCCTCAAGCAACATTTGAGTGGTGCGAACTTCCTGTTGCGCCTGTTTTACTCGTGCCAGCAAATCAGCTTGCTTCTCTGTGCCTAAAAATCGAATCTCTTCTGTTTCGAGCAAAACTTGCGATCGCTCAAACCAGTATTGAAAGTCTTCCAATAGCGGTTGCAAAACAGTTTTTAATAAATTCGGCTCAGGCAAGTTGGAACTAAACATGCATCAAAATGAGTTTCTATCTTACTAACCATAATAATCTTAATTTCATTTACGTTTTGTAACATTTTCTGGAATTTCTTTTCATTTGCTTGGGTGACGAGGAGGTAAGGGCGATCGGTAAGATAGAGGCTATAGGGGATGATTTCCCTCTGATCCCAATCGAACCCTTGCAAGTCAAGATATTTCTCGAATGATGCAGCAGATGCCTTCTTCAGAATCTCCTTCTTCAGGACTAGCCGAAAAAATACATTTACCTCGCACCAGCGAATCTGAAGCATTGAAGAAGATTCGTCACACCACGTCTCATGTGATGGCGATGGCGGTGCAGAAGCTGTTTCCCAAGGCGCAAGTGACGATTGGCCCCTGGATTGACAACGGGTTCTACTACGACTTTGACAGCCCAGAACCCTTTACCGAAAAAGACCTCAAAGCCATCAAAAAAGAGATGGTGAAAATCATTAATCGCAAATTGCCTGTGATGCGCGAAGAAGTCAGTCGCGAAGAAGCAGAGCGGCGCATTAAAGCGGTTAATGAACCCTACAAATTAGAAGTTTTGGCAGGTTTGGAAGAGCCGATCACGATCTACCACCTAGGTGATCATTGGTGGGATCTGTGCGCGGGGCCCCACGTTGACAACACCAGTGAACTGAAGCCAGACGCGATCGAGCTAGAAAGCGTGGCGGGGGCTTACTGGAGAGGCGATGAAACTAAGGCTCAACTGCAACGAATTTATGGGACGGCTTGGGAATCTCCGGAGCAGTTAACCGAGTACAAGCGCCGGAAAGAAGAAGCCCTGAGACGCGACCACCGCAAACTGGGTAAAGAACTCGGCCTATTTATCTTTTCTGATATTGTCGGTCCTGGCTTACCTTTGTGGACTCCTAAAGGCACACTCTTGCGCTCTACCTTAGAAGATTTCCTGAAGCAGGAGCAACTGAAGCGGGGCTATCTTTCTGTGGTGACGCCGCATATTGCCAGAGTGGATTTGTTCAAAACTTCAGGGCACTGGCAGAAGTACAAGGAAGACATGTTCCCCATGATGTCGGAGGATGAGCAAGCTGAAGCGGAGGAGCAAGGCTTTGTGCTCAAGCCAATGAACTGCCCCTTTCACATCCAGATTTATAAGAGCGAATTGCGCTCCTACCGCACCTTGCCCATGCGGTTGGCAGAGTTTGGCACAGTCTACCGCTATGAGCAATCGGGTGAGTTGGGCGGCTTAACTCGCGTGCGCGGCTTTACGGTAGATGACTCGCACCTGTTCGTCACCCCGGAACAACTGGATGCGGAATTCTTGAGCGTGGTGGATTTGATTCTGTCTGTGTTCAAGAGTTTGCAACTACAAAACTTTAAGGCTCGGCTCAGTTTCCGTGACCCTGCTTCAGATAAGTACATGGGTTCGGATGAAGTGTGGGATAAAGCAGAAGGGGCGATTCGGCGAGCAGTCGAAACCTTGGGGATGAACTACTTCGAGGGCATTGGGGAAGCGGCGTTCTATGGGCCGAAGCTCGACTTCATTTTTCAAGATGCGCTCGATCGCGAATGGCAACTCGGAACGGTTCAGGTAGACTACAACCTGCCAGAGCGCTTTGACCTGGAATATGTGGCAGAAGACGGCACTCGCCAGCGTCCTGTGATGATCCACCGGGCTCCGTTTGGTTCTTTGGAGCGGTTGATCGGGATTTTGATTGAGGAATACGCTGGGGATTTCCCGCTGTGGCTAGCACCGGAGCAGGTGCGCTTGTTGCCTGTGAGCCAAGATCAAGTGGAGTTTTCTCAGAATGTAGTCAATCAGATGCGATCGCTCGGTATTCGGGCAGAGGTTGATCTGAGCGGTGAGCGCCTTGGTAAGCTGATTCGCAATGCTGAGAAGGAGAAGATTCCGGTGATGGCGGTTGTGGGGGCTAAGGAAGTGGAGGCGAATAGTCTTAGTATTCGGACGCGGGCGAGTGGAGAGTTGGGGGCGATTCCGGTGGCTGAGGTGTTGGATAAGTTGAAGGTGGCTTTGGCGAATCACGATAACTTCTAAAACCAAGAACTTGAGGGCACCTGCCCTCAAACTCCCGCTGAGGGACGGCTGCGTCCCTCAGACTCCCTCCAAAAGTGGTTTTATTGACTGGTGGTGGAAATTTGGAGGGTGGCGATCTTCCAAGGGGCGATTTGCACTACTGCGGAAGTATCTTGATCGAGAGAAGCAGTTGCTTGTTCTAGGAGGTTGACTGGCTGGGCGATCGCTAAGCCTAAGTCGCTGTGTAGGGTTAATTCGGTGGGTTGACCGTGGCACTCATAGCACCGCAAGATCCACTGTTGGGGGTCGTCTTCGGATTGTTTGAAGGCGCTGAGGATGAGGTTTTCGGCTGGGAGGTTGAGGAGTTGGCTTTGAGGGGGGAGAGTGGCTGGTGGATAGGCGGGCGATCGCTGTGTATCTAACAGAAATGTTTGTAAGGGAAAGTTGAGTTCGTAGCCTTTACGGACGGTTTGGGCGGTTTGCCAGTTGCCTACATGAGGGTAGAGGGCGTAGGTGAACTGATGCTGGCCGCGATCGGCTTCTGGATCGGGCCAAGTTGTGCCTCGGAGCAAGGTGAGTCGAAGTTGGTTGGGTTGAGCATCATAGCCATATTTACAATCATTCAGCAGGCTCACGCCGTAGTCTTCACTGCTTAAATCAGCCCAATGGAGAGCGGGGACTTCCCATTTGGCTTGCTCTCTCGGTTCTGTGGGATTTGTGGGGCGAGCGATCGCGCCGTAGGGGATTTCATAAGTGGCTTGCTCTGCTTCTACGGTTAACGGAAAGGCAGTTTTCACCATCACATGCCGTTCTTGCCAATTGACTTGAGTGACAATTTTGAGTACTGGATCATCAGCTTGCAGCGCATAATCTTGGCAAAATTCTGATTGGCCCAGTTGCCGCACGACGCGCACTCGCTGCAACAGTTCGCCGCGATCGCGCCATTCAATTGATTTCAATTTGGTTGGAAGTAAAGGGTGCTGGGCGTAGTTGGGGTCAATGTTCCAAGCGTCCCAATACTGTCCTTGGTCTTGAAAGGCTTGGATTTGATTGCCTGCACTGCTCAACACTTCTCGCTGTTGAGTCTTGTCCCAAACACGGTTTAAATCACCTGTTTGAGGATCGATGGTTACCTGTAAGGCCGCATTTTCTAAAATCCATTCGCGATCGCCTTTAGCGGTTGTGGCTCCCCTAGCTCCCCGGTATTGGGGGAAATCAGAATCTTCTAGGACTGGCGGACTCAGCCAGAAAACGCTGTAGCCCACACCTGGAATTTGCTCTGCCCAAAATAGCAGGGTTGGAACGAGTTGGCCTTGCTCATCGTAGTTTGTGGTTTGGCTAGGAACTGGCTCACCCACTGAGTTATAAACCTGCCAGGTAGTGTCGGCTGGCAAAGGAATTGAAACAACTTGCGATCGCGCCCAATTCAACGGATTAAACACCACAATCGGCTGGGCATCGGGATGGGGGGATTCAGGCAGTTGAATATGAGAGGCGATCGCTTGCAAGCTTGTCTGTAGTAGTACTTGCCCAGTTTGCTCGGCTTGCTGCCAAAGCTGGTTGGCATCGACAAATACTTCTGGAATCGATGACCCTGGCAGAATGTCGTGGAATTGGTTAAACAGCATTTTCTTCCACGCTGCTTCTA
Organism: Trichocoleus desertorum ATA4-8-CV12; assembly: GCA_019358975.1. NCBI lineage: Bacteria > Bacillati > Cyanobacteriota > Cyanophyceae > Leptolyngbyales > Trichocoleusaceae > Trichocoleus > Trichocoleus desertorum. The sequence continues at coordinate 24,807 of JAHHIL010000027.1, read as the reverse complement.
GCTCTGCTTTGGGGTATGCAGCACCCGTCGTTAATGTGGCAAATGAGGCAAATAATTCCGCTTGGTAAAGCAACTGCTCACATCGACGATTCCAGCGCTTTTGCTCGGCGTGCGTTGTGTAACAGCCTCGGTGGAATTCCAGGTAAAGTTCGTTGTTCCAGGTGGGAAGGAGTGAGGAGTGAGGGGTGAGGGGTGAGGAGTGAGAGGTGAGAACGTTTTCGGAGGATGAGATGTTCAACTTTGCTGTTTGCAAAGCAAGGGATGAAGAAGACTCCTGGCTCCTGGCTTCTGACTCCTGACTCCTCTCCCCTCTCTCCTCACTCCTCACCCCCTCCAAATATTCTTCCGCTGTCGTAAAGCTCAATCGTGGGAAGAAAGGCGAGGTTTGCCAACGGCGAGCCATTTCCAGCATGTCTCTTGTAGGGCCACCGCCATGATCTCCAACACCGGGTAGCCAAAGGGTTTCGAGGTTGCCTGTTTTGGTTTCCCACATTGAGGCGTGCTGGGTCATTTTGAGCGGGTCAATGCCTTCGCCAATGGGAGCGGACATGACGCTAAAGATTTCGCTGCCGTCTGGCGATCGCCACCAAAAGGCTTCGTAGGGAAACTGGGTGGTGTCGTTCCAGCGCAGCTTTTGGGTGACGAAATACTCAATGCCGCCTTGCTTGAGGATTTGGGGCAACTGCCAACAGAGACCAAAGGTATCGGGGAGCCAAGCAACTGGGCTAGTCTGGCCAAACTTGGTCTGGGTGTAGCGTTGCCCGTACAGCACTTGGCGCACAATAGACTCGCCGCTGACTACATTGAGTTCTGGCTCTACCCACAAGCCCCCGATCACCTCCCAACATCCTGCTGCTACTTGGGCTTGAATGGCGGCAAACAAGGCGGGACGGTTGGTTTCAATCCAAGCGTAGAGGGCAGGAGTGGAGTGACAAAAAATCAGTTCTGGAAAGTTTTGCTGGAGTTGCAGCACAGATTGGAAGGTACGCTCAGCGGCTTCCCAGGTTTCGCTCACAGGCCACAACCAAGCTAAATCCAGGTGAGCATGGCCTAACAAATAAATTTGGCGCTGCTTGATCCAATCACTATAAGGTTGGAGGGTTTGGCGTAGTTGCTGCAAGGACTGATCAAACTTGAGGGGGGAGCGATCGCCTGCGTTCAGCGCGCTCCAATCAAGACGAGCGATCGCGGCTGCCAATTCTGCTAATTTTTCTGGGGCAAAAGTACCGAGATATTGCTGGAGTACGGCTAGCTCATCGGCGACAAATCCTGGCTCGACGCGATTGTCTAAGTTTGCCGTGTTAGAGGCAACTTCGTAGAGAGACAGCGATCGCACTAGGGCTCCATCATCATGTCCTGGACTCACGAGGCGCACAGCTACGGCGATCGTTGCTCCAGGTTGGGCGGATGGACTGAGCAAAATACGGGTGGAGCAGTCGAACAAATCGCCTTCCTGCACCAATTGCCCGTTGACAAAAATTTGAGCGGATTCGGCCCACCAAGTTAGAGCTAAGCGCAGAATCAACCCCTCTAGCGGGTAGCCTTGCAAATCGTTGGGGATCACCAACTGCTGCCCCAGCCACAACACCTGCTGTCCCTTAACCCAGGCAATATGTTCTCTGGCATTTAGCTGTACGGTGGACCAGGTCTGCCATTGCTGCGGTTGGGTTGCTGCAACGATGGGCAGGTCTCCTAGGTACATCTGCCAGCGAGTTTGCACATTGAGCTGCGTCAGTTGCCGTAGCTGAGAAATTGCTTCAGAAATTTGAGCCTGGAGTTTCGCTGGGTCAGCCATCTTTAGATAGAATCAGGTCACTAGCTGTACCGCCTGAGTCACGCTGAAGTCGCTACGCCGTGGCAGGCTGTACACCATCCTCACTTTACAGCAGCCGCCCCGCTGACAACTGCCATGTCTTCTGCTTCTTCTGGTCGCTATCAAAGTCGGTTGTTCAACTTTTTCTCTCGGCGATCGCGTGAGTTTGTAGACCAGTGCGATCGCGCTCTCCGCCATGCCAAAGTGGCGACGGTTTGGGGAGCGCAGGTTTTGCTCTACCCCTTCTACGCCATATTTCAAACCACGCGCTTGGTGGGCAGGCAAATTCAAACCACGATTGAGACTGGGCGACCCTCTCTGCATACAGCTCAGGAGCCGACTAGTGAGCCAAGTTCAGAACCTCTTTCTAAAGCTGATCAAGTGGTGCACAACGTTTTACAGGCAGTTGAAACGTTGGCACTCCCAGAAGGGGTTGCAGTTCCAGCCCTGGCAGGCAGTGGCAGTTTAGCGATCGCCGCGCCAAGTGAGGTTACCGCTGCCTCTCACCCCTCCTTCCTCTCACGGTTTCTGAAAACTACCGTCGCAGCACAAGCGTCAACTGGAGTTGCAGCAGAAAAAACGTCAGCGATCGCGATTCAAGGGGTGGCAACTGCGCTAGAAACTCGGACGCTCGTTCTAGTCACAGTTCAAAATCAGATTCTGGCCATCTTAGCGCCAGCCCAACAACAGCAGCTTTATCAGCGCATTGTTTGGGAGGTCAGCCACTATCAGCGCTATTTGCATATTCTGGCTCGGCAGCGATCGCAGGCTCCGCTCCAGTTGCCCAGCGACACCCCCAACCTCTTACCCCCTATTCGTTTCGTGCGGCAGATCATGGCTTGGGTACAAACTGGCCCAGTGGCGATCGCGCTTAACTGGTTTCAAGAATCCAGGGTGGCGGCTCAACTATCCAGCAATTCGGCATCTCAGGTAGAAGAACTTTACTTCACCAGTCACTCCACTTTAGCAGTTGGGATTTTGCCCATTCCGCCCATTCCCTACGAAGCGCTAGCCCCTCTCGATCGCGCGATTGCTCAGATAGAAGCTTATCCCTCATCGCTAGCTCTCACAGAGCTTTCCACGGCATTAGAGCAGCGAGGACAATCACTGGTCAGCTTGTTGCGGGCAGCAGTTGACTACTTCTTTGGCGATCGCCGTCTAGGTTTAACCGGGAAAGCAAATCAGCCTGAACTCACTCAAATTGCTGGGGATCATGTGGCCAGCGATCGCCTGTTAACCGGGGATTATGACTGGCATCCCGATCCTTGGTTGAGTTATGAAGATGTTTTCGCTCAAACCGGAAGTGCCGGAAGTATTAGTGGCGATCGCACTTCCACCTCTATCCCAGCGCTATCAGAACCAACCGTCACTTCCCCTACAGCTTTGCCCCCGGCGCTACAAGTACCTATTTCTACCGCTAAGAATTGGTGGGCACGATTAGTCGGACGATTCTGGCAGCGAGATGCGAGTGCCAAAACAGGCGCGATCGTTTCTACTCCTGAAACTACTGCTGATCTTGCGACTCAGCAGGCCCAGTCCTCTGCGATCGCTTCATCTCCCAGTGCCAACGCCAACGCCACTCGCACCACCTCCCTATCTAAGCGATCGCGTTCACAATCTGCTGTCGTAAATGGCGGTGATCCCCTCGTTACAGCCAACGTAGCGATGTCAGGTGCAAACTTGGCTGCAACCTCCGAGAACTATGGCGATCTCAGCAATACTTGGATTGAAGCTGAAGCAACTAGTTTGGGTTATGTGAAGCACCCCTTGGAGCGAGTTCTCGGTTGGCTCGATCGCGCCATGCTGTGGCTAGAAGAAGTGATTGTCTCGGCAGGGCAATGGTTACAGCGATTGTGGGGAAAGTAGTTGTAGAGAAACCCCAAAAAGACTTAATGTAACCAAGCAGCCCCTGCTGTAAATCGGTTGGCCTCAACCGCTGGGAACGTCTCATCAGGAATGGCGTCAAAGCTGACTGAAGCCTGGAGCCAGACTGAGGATTATATAAGACGGCTAGGTGAGACTCAAAATTGAGGCGGCATTCCGATATGATTAGAGAGACTTATCTCTTGAGATCCTGGTATGGTAACCCTCAAAATTGCGGTCTACATTGTCGTTGCACTCTTTATCAGCTTATTCGTGTTTGGATTTCTATCCAACGATCCTACTCGCAACCCTGGTCGGCGGGATTTGGAATAAGCAGTTATTGAGCTATTCCTCAGGCCGTAGAATTGCCTCTGAGACGGTTGAGGTAACGTGTCCGGGCTGTTTGTCGGAACCATTCTGCTAAAGTATGCCCTACCCGGTCCTACCACCTGAACCGCCTGCGATTATCAATTCCTTGCCGCCTGAGGAGCACCACTCCTCAGTTGCGGTTGCAGCAACGACAATTGAGCCCGTATCTAACCCAGATATTTCTCAGTCTGTCGTAGTAGGAACACTCACAACCCCTACCCCCCCTGAAGCCTTCGCCCCAGAGAACTCGTTCTCTGATCAGCCAGCTGAGCCAGCTTTACCTGTTGCCTCGGAGGAGCCTCAACTGGCAGGCAGTCCCCAAGGATTGTCTCCTTCTGGAATAGAAAATCAGGCCATAGAAAGTAACGCTGAGTCTGCTACGGCCTTGGGTTCACCGTTGGTTGTGGATGCTTCAGAGACAGAAGTTATCCCCAGGCATCGTCAATCCGACGTTCATATCAATGCTACGGCTCCAGCGCTGCCACCTCGCTACGTTTCCAGCGTCATAGCCAGCCCCAGCACTTCTACTAAAAATTATCCGGTTGCAAGTCAAGTTCAACCTGCGATCGCCCCACCCGCTCCCTCTGGTTGGTCCATTGTAGCGACACCTCCTGCTGGCACTAACAATTCTACTTCTGGCCCAAACTTGCCCTCCTTGCGTCCGGCGACGCCACCCCCTGCTTCCTCACCGCCTCCCGCTAGACAGCCTATCGCTTCCCCAGACGAAGCGCAGCCGATTCCCCAGCCAATCTTAGAAACGGCTCCTGCTCGCCCTCCAAGCACCCCAGAAGCCAACCCTAATCCTCAAACAACTTCTTCTCCGCAAGCAGCACCTACTCTGGTGATTCCAGAGGCACCTGCTCCAGCCGCACCGCCCTCAAATTCAGCGCCAGTTGTCGCGCCGACCAGCCCTGTGACCCTGCCGAGTAATGACCCTGCAAGCAGTGGGGTGATTGAACTTAGTGCTGATCGCCAGGAGTACGACGAACAACGGCGGGTCTTTACGGCGGAAGGTAATGTCTTGATGCGCTTTCGGGGTGCAGTTCTCGATACAGAGCGCTTGCAAGTCAATATTCCCAATCGCTTTGCAGTCGCAGAAGGTAACGTGGCGCTGACCCGTGGTGAGCAGGTGCTGCGGGGCGATCGCTTCGAGTACAATTTTGTGCAAAACACAGGCACGATCGCAGGGGCAAGAGGTGAGATTTTCTTGCCGACCGCTAGCACCGATTTCACCCCTACCTTGCCAACTGATGTCAGTGCTGGCGTCACTTACGACCGCCCCTTAAGCGATCGCATTACGGCAACGCAGCCCACTCAAAATGTTGCTAGTCCTGGTGGGGTCAATATTGGTGTGGGGGCAGGACAAGATGCTCCTTCCTCGACGCAAGGTGGCTCTGTACGACGCTTGCGATTTGAGGCAGGTCAGATCGCGTTCAATCCTAGGGGTTGGCAAGCTCAGAATATTCGCATTACTAATGACCCGTTCTCACCTCCAGAACTAGAATTACGTGCGGACGAAGCCACGCTCACCAACCTTTCACCGCTCCGGGATGAAGTCAGAGCTAAGCGCCCCCGCCTCGTCTTTGACCAACGGTTCTCTCTCCCTCTGCTGCGATCGCGGGTGATTCTCGACCGCCGGGAACGTGACCCTGCTTTATTGCAGTTTGGCTTTGACCAAGAAGATCGGGGTGGCTTGTTTGTGCAGAGCACGTTTGAGCCGATTTCCAACGAGAAGATTCGCTTTAGTGTCACGCCCCAGTTCTTGATTCAAAAAGCCCTGACGGACAGTAATGGGGCCATCTTTGACCCTTCTGTATACGGCTTAAAAACTAAGTTGACAGCTACCCTCAGCCCCCGCACCACGCTGACTAGCTCGGTAACACTCAATAGCCTAGATCCCAGCGATTTTGAGGAGGAAGCCCGGGCCAATGTCCGCTTACGGCAGTTAGTAGGCACTCATACCTTGGCGGTTGACTATAGCTATCGCGATCGCCTGTTCAATGGCTCTTTGGGTTATCAAGATGTGCAGAGCAGTTTGGGTGCCTTCTTGATTTCTCCAGTGGTGCCATTAGGAGATACAGGTATCAGCTTGAGCTACCAAGCAGGGGCCCAATTTGTCACAGCTGACAGCGATCGCCTAGATTTACTCGATGCCAACCGCACTAACAATCGCATCAGTTTAGGTCGCGCTGAAGCGAGTGCCGCCCTCAATAAGGGCTTTACCCTTTGGCAAGGCAAGCCTTTACCGCCCACTGCAACTGAAGGCTTGCGCTATACCCCCGCTCCGGTCGTTCCTTATTTACAGCTGTTTACGGGAGTCAGAGGTGTAGCGAATGGCTATACCAACGGTGACAGCCAAACCACCCTCACAGGGACGGTGGGGATACAAGGGCAAGTCGGTCATTTTTCACGGCGCTTTTTTGACTACACAGGTTACAACCTCAGCTATTCTCAAAGCGCGATCGGGGGGCAATCCCCATTTCTGTTCGATCGGGTTGTGGATGACAAAGTTCTCTCCGGTGGAATTTTGCAGCAAATTTACGGCCCATTCCGCTTCGGGTTTCAAACCGCGATCAACATAGATACGGGGAATGAAATTAGTACAGACTACATTTTGGAGTACAGCCGCCGAACTTATGGTGTGACCTTGCGCTACAACCCAGTTTTGGCGATCGGTTCCCTTGGTTTACGCATCAGCGACTTCAACTGGAGTGGAGGAGCAGAACCGTTCGGGGGCTCTGGTATTCGTCCAGTTGAGGGGGGTGTAGTTCGGCCCACCAATGACTAATCATCCTGAGGCTGTTTGAATCCACGGGCGATTTGCGCTTTAATGTCAAAATCCGTCGCTGTTTCAGTCTGCTTTTTGTAGGCCACAGAGATGGATCGAGATCTGGTGTCAATCAGCTTAGGAATCGGTCACACTCTCCTGCTCTCGCTTTTCGCGGCTCACCTAAGCTAACTTGAAAGGGAGATGCAGTAAACAGTTGAGCATGACAGAATCAGTAAAAGACTCTGTGAGCGCTAATGCAGCGGCTCTGCTGATTCACTACAGCTTTGACCTCAATGGCTGCACTGTTGATGAATTAGTAACCTCTTGGTCGAGTACCTACCAACCGCTTTGGGTGCGCTCAGCTGTAATTGAAGCTTTGTATCAAGGACGTTACAAGGCTATTTCTGTTGAGCAAATTTTGGCGCTATGGCGACGGCGGGGGCAACCGCTGTATCACTTCAACCACGAATTTGAGCGAATTGTGTGCAGCAAGTTTCCTCAGGTGTTTGTCCCTAAGGCTCCTGCTGTTGGGGAAGCTGTTCCTTTACCGCCTCCTAAGTTTCCACCCCAGTCTCACTGGCGCTACCTGTTGCCAGCAGCGGCTAGGACTGATAGCCCTCCGGTTGCCCCTGTAACGGGCTCTGCTTCCCCTGCTACTTCGCTCTTTGCCAGAGCTGAGGAATCGAGCATCCCCTCTTATCCTATGGATGAGCATCCTAGGGATGAGCGATCGCGCCCAGAATCGCGCCCAGAATCGCGCCCAGAAACCACTCCCTCTTCCACATCAGCCCAACTGACTACGGCATCAAATCTAGCTCAATTATTACCAGACTCCAATCCGGAGCTAGTGCCAGAGCCAGTCCCAGAGTCAGTGCCAGAGCCAGTCCCAGAGTCAGTCATAGTGGATACAGCTCCAGAAACCATTACTTCTGAAGTGGTGGCTGAGTTTCCCCCAGCAACCGAACCAATCCTGCCTCAAACGCCTCGTTCCCTTAACGGTAACCTGGTTCCATCTGAACCAGACACTGCTGCCGATGTTTCTCTAGGAGATGTCTCTTTAGAATCTGTACTGGCAGAAGCCGATCGCCTGCTAGCAGGTTTAACTCCAATGGACAGTGAACCCGTCAGCACAGAATTCGCTCTAGCCAACCAAGCAAAGACAGAACCCATTCACCAGTTTGTACCCATCCCAGAATCCTCTGAGTTTTACACTAAGCTCAAGGCAGTAGCTCAAACCCCAGAAGATGAACTGGCTGTATCCGAAACCCTGAGCCCTAGCGAGTCTAATAGCCAGCGGGCCTAGCGACAGCAACGGGTATGGGCTTCTCCTCGAGCTCCTTTACTCGGTGGCCCTTGCCTAGGCATTAGCCGTGCTGTCGGCTGTTTGAGCTTGGGGTTGGGTTCCGCCCATACGAATTTCTGAGCAGAACGTAGCCATACTGAAGCCACCGAAGCGTTTCAAGATGCTAGTCCGTAATCGTAAATTGGGGCTGGCAAACCATAAGCGCTCCTCGGAGTACATGGATTCATACTCAGTAATTAGCGTCAGGGCTTCGTCGTCCCCCATTCTGTAGCGTCCCGCAACGGGAGCCTTTTCGGCATAGCCCATTTCGCGCAGCAATTTACCTTCCTTAGGGTTTTCTAGATCAGCAATCGGAACTAGCACCGTGGAGCCAGTATGTTTTTCTTCGTCCCATTCCATCGTGCCGTTCCAGGTGACACGCGCTCCACAAAGAGCCAACCCTGGGTCAATCTCATACTGTTCGCACAGCTTCACCACTTCTGGATTGTTGCTGGGCAGCATTTCAATCACAATATCTGATTTACCGCTTTCGGATTGCTTGAATGCCAAGTGGTGACTGGTGCGCTGGGAAAACCATTTGCCAGCACTCTGCTGGAAAAAATCCGCAATATTCATGAATTAAACGATCCTATGCCCACAATTTTTAATCGTAATCTTTACTAAGTTTAAGACGCAAAACGCAGAAATTTTATGAACTACAGCGCTGCAAAATGATCTCCGCTTAGATGAGCATTTCACCGTCCGCAGATCGGATTGCTAGAGTGCCACCAGCCTGAAAAATCACTTGTAACCGCGCCAAGGATTTTTGTTGAGAAGCTTCTGTCTGAGGTGATTCAGACACCGCCAACAGAGTGGGAAGAGGAGTTTGGTCAGCGTAGTCAAAGGCGGCTTGATTCACAGGCTGATACATCGCGATCGCCCCATCCTCGGTCACATCTACTAGGTAAATCAGATCTGGGTCTGCCGCAATCTTAGCAATAGTTGTTTGATTCAACTGGGCTTGTAACTGTTGAGCCAGCGATCGCAATTGCTCTAAGTTGGTGATTTCAGGAGTGATAGAGGAGGAGTCTGGCTTAGAGCCGCGCCGAGAATGGCTTCTACCTTGTTGACGCAGGGTGCAGAGAGCGATCGCTTGCACAGCTCCCAAAACGGTGAACTGACTGGCAATGGGTAGGAGAAGTGCGCCTAGTTCTCCGGCTGTGCTTGCCGCTGCCTGTAATAGGAGCGACACAACAAAACTGCCAAAACTGGCTACGCAAGGCAGCAAGATCCAAAACCAGGCAGGCTTAGCAAATTGTCGCAGCACCAACCACTGAGCGAAACCTAGCCACACAAAAGCGAGATGACTAAGAAATTCACCTGAGTTGTCCAGCGAGGAGGCAGCTACGGCATTGGCCACAATCCAACCCAGAGCTGTCGCCCCAATCCAGAACTGACTCGGAATGTAGCGCCGCAAAATTAACCACTGTCCACTGCCAACCGCTCCCCCCACCAAAATCCATTCCAGCCATTGTCGTCCAATGCCAACGATCGCCTCTGGCAAGCGGCCATAAAGCCCTAAGGCTAGCCCCCATGACAGCGCCACAGCCATCAATCCGCTCAGCAGCGTCAAAAAAGTAAACAGCAAGGCAAACCGTAGTCGCTGAGGAGGCTCGATCAAAAAAGGTTTTGGGGGTGATGCAATAAAGGCGAGCGGATCGGGGGATAGGTCAGATGGCATGAGCTTGAGGCAATAGAGAAAATTGGCTATTCAGAGAAAATAAAAAGCGATCGCCCTTCATCAACAAATCTGATTTCTTGATCGGCGATCGAGAAACAAGGGCAACACGGAATGGTAAGCTAGCAAATGCATTTAAGAAATAATTGGTGAATCTTCAATGGCCGGATCGACCCAAATTCCTTATCTGTTACGGGCTGCTCGGGGTGAAGCTGTTGATCGACCACCCGTGTGGATGATGCGGCAGGCGGGTCGATACATGAAAGTCTATCGGGATTTGCGCGACAAATATCCCTCTTTCCGGGAGCGCTCCGAAAACCCTGAGCTAGCAATTGAGATCTCCTTGCAACCCTTCCGGGCGTTTCGTCCCGATGGTGTCATCCTGTTTTCCGATATTCTGACGCCGCTACCCGGAATTGGGATTCCTTTCGATATTGTGGAAAGCCGAGGCCCCATTATTGATCCTCCCATTCGCACCTTAGAGCAGATCAATAACTTGCATCCCATTGACCCCGAAGGCTCAATGCCCTTCATTCGCACGATTCTGCAAACGTTGCGCCAAGAAGTTGGCAACGAAGCAGCAGTGCTTGGTTTTATCGGTGCGCCTTGGACACTCGCAGCTTATGCGATTGAAGGTAAGAGTTCTAAAGACTACACGATCATCAAGGGCATGGCGTTCAGTGAGCCAGAAATGCTCCACAAGTTCTTGGGTAAGATAGCAGACGCAATCGCCGCCTATGCCTGCTATCAGATTGATTCTGGCGCTCAGGTGATCCAAATGTTCGATTCTTGGGCAGGACAGCTTAGCCCCCAAGATTTTGAAACCTTTGCTCAGCCTTACCAAAAGCAAGTCTTTGCCAAGATTAAAGCGGCGCATCCTGACGCGCCTCTGATCCTCTACATCAACGGTAGTGCGGGTGTTCTGGAGCGGATGGCACAATCTGGATGTGATCTCGTCAGTGTGGACTGGACCGTAGATATGGCCGAAGCGCGTCAGCGTCTGGGCGCTAACATGGGCGTACAAGGCAATATTGACCCCTGCGCTTTGTTTGGTTCCAAAGACTTCATCCGCGATCGCATTCTGGATACCGTGCGAAAAGCAGGCAATCGTCGCCACATCCTCAACCTCGGCCACGGAGTTCTGCAAGGCACTCCTGAGGAAAATGTGGCTCATTTCTTTGAAACTGCAAAGCAAGTTGACAAACTCTTGGCAGTTCATGCGTAGGTGGTGATATGGAGGTAGTGATTTTGACTGGTGTTTCGCACCCCACTCAAAATCACTACAAATCTAAAACCACCCATGCGTAATGGGGTTTGGGGTTACGGCCCCGCTCCCTCAGCTCTCTATTTATTCATACCTCCATGCCCCCCAAGCGGATTTTCATGACGGGTTCGAGTGGCTGCATCGGTCACTACATCGCGGAAGCTTTGATTCAGTCCACTGAGCATGAATTACATCTGCTGGTTAGAGACCCCGCAAAGCTGAAGTTTGACTACCAAGCTCGTCCTGGGATTCACATCATTAAGGCTAATATGCGGGATGTTGACCGCATGGAAGACTTATTGGCATCAATGGATGTGGCGATTTTGGTGGCTACTGCTTGGGGGAATGCTCAAGAAACCTATGATGTGAACGTTTTAAAGACGTTGCGGTTGATGAGTTTGCTCGATCCAGAACGCTGCGAACAAGTAATTTACTTCTCAACCGCCAGTATTCTCGATCGCAAAAACCACTTGCTCAAAGAAGCAGGGCAACTGGGGACTGATTACATCAGCTCGAAGTACTCTTGTTTTCAACAGTTACCGAAGCTGGCGATCGCTCCTAAAGTTACTACCTTGTTCCCTACTTTGGTGTTGGGTGGGGATGAGCATAAACCTTACTCTCACTTGTCTTCTGGGATTTCAGAGGTGGTGAAATGGGTTGACCTGATTCGCTTCTTGAAGGCGGATGGAAGTTTTCATTTCATTCATGGCCGCGATATTGCCCAGGTAGTGCAACATTTGGTAGAGCACCCACCGGAACCGGGGCAGCCACGGCAGTTAGTGCTAGGAAATCAGCGAATTACGGTGGATGAAGCAGTAGAGACGCTTTGCGATTATCTGGGGAAGAAAATTCAGTTTCGGATTCCTCTATCGCCTGTGCTAGCTGATGTGCTGATTGCAGTATTTCGGATTCAGATGGCGGCTTGGGATCGTTTCTGTGTCAAGTATCGACATTTTACTTACGAGAATGTGGTGAATCCAGCGACGTTCAATTTGCCGACTTATTGCGCCACGTTTCGGGATGTGTTGAAGGTTAGTGGGGTACCTGGGCAGGGTGTGAGGGCTGCTGAGGCTAAAGAGCGGGCGATCGCAGAATAAGTCTTTTGCTGCATCCACATTCTTGGTAAGAACCAAGCCATTGGGGGCACTCGCCCCCAAACCCCCGCTAAGGGACGGCTGCGTCCCTCAGACTCCCTCCAGACGAGTTTGCGGGTGGGTGTTTCGGTGCTTTGAGTTCTGCGTTCTACTGCTGCTTCCTTTTCCTTCAACGCTACCTTTCGCTCTTGAAAACACTCAAGGCATACGTTTTTGGGTTGCGTCTGTTAAACTCCAGTACAAGTGATACTGGAAGTTCCTTAATCCTTGCTTGAGGAAATACACTTTTAATGGCGAGGATTGGCCCCCTTCGCATCCGTTGATTCAGTTGCGCTTTATGCATTGACTGAAAACTTTTATCGTGAGAGTTTTCAGGATAGACAGGCACATCAATATATCTGAAAACGGGCCGTTATTTTAGATAAGAGGCTAACAATTAATGCGAGTTTTACTCCTCTATCCCCTTTTTCCTCGGTCGTTCTGGTCTTTTGATAAGGCTCTAGAACTGATTGGGCGTAAGGTTTCGCTTCCTCCCTTAGGACTGATTACGGTTGCCGCAATTTTGCCTCAAACGTGGGAGTTTCGCCTGGTAGACCGCAATGTGCGGCTGGAGACAGAAGCTGACTGGAATTGGGCAGAGCTGGTGATTATCTCTGGCATGATTGTCCAAAAGCCAGATATGTTGCATTTGATTCAGCAGGCTAAGCAACGAGGCAAATTAGTTGCCGTGGGTGGCCCTTATGTCACCTCGGTTCCAGATGCAGCTCAGGCAGCAGGAGCTGATTTCCTGGTGTTGGATGAAGGTGAAATTACGCTTCCCATGTTGGTTGAGGCGATCGCCCAAGGTAAAACTTCTGGTGTTTTCCGCGCTGGAGAAGAAAAGCCAGATGTCAGCACTTCGCCCATTCCGCGTTATGACCTGCTGGATTTCAAGGCTTATAACGAGATGTCGGTGCAATTCTCGCGTGGGTGTCCGTTCCAGTGCGAGTTTTGCGACATCATTGTGCTGTATGGACGCAAGCCTCGTACCAAAACCCCGGCCCAGCTCATTGCTGAAGTACAAACCCTGTACGACCTCGGTTGGCGGCGAGCGATCTTTATGGTCGATGACAACTTCATTGGCAACAAGCGCAATGTCAAGCTGTTGCTACGTGAACTTGGCTCCTGGATGGCAGCCCACAACTATCCGTTCCGCCTTGCCACCGAAGCCTCGATCGATCTAGCTCAAGACCAAGAGCTACTGGATTTGATGATTGATGCCAATTTTGGTTCTGTATTTATCGGCATCGAAACTCCAGATACAGATAGTTTGGCGCTGACTCACAAATTTCAAAATACCCGCAACTCGTTAGTGGAGTCTGTACAAACGATTAATCGGGCAGGTTTGAATGTGATGGCTGGCTTTATCCTCGGCTTTGACGGTGAGAAGCCAGGGGCGGGGCAACGGATTATCGATTTTGTCGAGGCTACCGCGATTCCTAAAGCGATGTTTGGGCTGCTCCAGGCACTTCCTAACACAGCACTCTGGAACCGACTAGAAAAAGAAGGTCGGATGCTAGAGGCCAACAAAGAAACCCAGGGCCACCAAATGGCGCTGACCAACTTTATCCCTACCCGTCCGGTAGAAGAATTGGCTCGTGAGTACCTGAGTTGTTTTTGGGAGCTGTACGAACCTAGCCGTTATTTGTCACGGGTCTATCGCAACTTCATCCAGCAAAAGCCATCGCCTCACAAAGTGCCATTTCGCATGCTAGAACTGGTGGAACTCCGGGCTGTGTTCACCATTTTCTGGCGGCAGGGCATCAAACGCAGTACGCGTTGGCAGTTTTGGCGGCAACTCTTTGCGATTCTGCGGCACAATCCCAGCGTCTTTGTCCCCTATATGAGCAATTGTGCTTTGAGCGAGCATTTCCTGGAGTACCGTCAAACGGTGCGGGACGAAATCGAAGCTCAGCTAGCGGAGTACTTAGCCGCTGAGGCGAACTTCCAGGCTCAAACTGCGAAGGCAACCGTCACAGCTAACATCAATGCGATCGCCAGTTAAATCGCCAGTTAAATACACCCGCTAAATCGACTGATTACTTTTGCCCGGTTTCTGGAAGCTTCCTTAGAAAATGTGATTAACCATCCAGAATCTGTGTAAGCTGTCCGACCGGGCATTTAACCTGTGAGGCTAAATTTAAATGCGAGTTTTACTCCTCTATCCGCTGTTTCCCAAAAGCTTTTGGTCGTTTGAAAAAACTTTAGAACTCGTCGACCGCAAAGTCTTGCTGCCACCTTTAGGCTTAGTTACTGTTGCGGCCATTCTGCCTCAGGAGTGGGAATATAAGCTGGTCGATCGCAATGTCCGCGCTGTCACAGAAGACGAATGGGCTTGGGCTGATCTGGTAATGCTCTCCGCCATGATTGTGCAAAAAGATGATTTCTTGGCCCAAATTCAAGAAGCCAAACGCCGAGGCAAACCAGTGGCTGTGGGTGGCCCTTACCCAACTGCCTTACCGGAAGAGGCCCAAGCGGCTGATTACCTGATCTTGGATGAGGGCGAAATTACTTTGCCGCTCTTTATTGAAGCAATTGAGCGTGGTGAAACCCAGGGAGTCTTCCGCTCCAATGGCGTGAAGCCAGACGTTACCACCACACCCATTCCCCGATTCGAACTGCTCGACTTCAGCGCTTACGACAGCATGGCGGTGCAGTTCTCGCGCGGGTGCCCGTTCCAGTGCGAATTTTGCGACATTATTGTTCTCTACGGTCGTAAACCGCGCACCAAGGCTCCGCAACAACTCCTAGCCGAGCTGAACTACCTCTACGAACTCGGCTGGGATCGTAGCATCTTCATGGTGGATGACAACTTTATTGGTAACAAGCGCAACGTAAAGTTGTTCCTCAAAGACTTAAAAACCTGGATGGAGGAGCACCAGTATCCCTTCTCCTTCTTTACTGAAGCTTCGGTAGACTTGGCCCAAGACCCAGAAATGATGGAGTTGATGGTGGAGTGCAACTTCACCGCCGTCTTCCTCGGCATCGAGACCCCAGACGAAGACAGCCTAGCCCTGACCCAGAAATTTCAAAACACCCGTGACTCCCTCAGCGAGGCAGTTGAATCTATCACCAGAGTGGGTCTACGCGTCATGGCTGGATTCATCATCGGCTTTGACAACGAAAAACCGGGTGCAGGCGATCGCATCGTCCAGTTCGTGGAAAAAACCGCCATCCCCACCGCTCTATTCAGCATGTTGCAAGTCCTACCCGACACTGCCCTGTGGCATCGCTTGAAAAAAGAAGGGCGTTTAGGGGATGAGACAGGCAACATCAACCAAACCACGTTGATGAACTTCGTTCCTACTCGCCCCTTAGAAGACATTGCTCGCGAATACATGCACGCCTTTTCCGAGCTTTACGAACCCCATAAATTCCTCGATCGCGTGTATCGTCACCACCTGATCATGGGATCGCCCAAATTCAAGGCTCCCAGCAAAATTCCAAGTTGGGTAGATGTTCGCGCCTTACTCACCGTCTGCTGGCAACAAGGCGTTGTCCGGAGTACCCGCTTCCAGTTCTGGCGCAACCTCTGGAACATCTTCAAACACAACCCCAAAGTTTGGGATCGCTACCTCACCGTCTGCGCCCACAACGAACACTTCAGCGAATATCGCCAAATTGTTTGCGACGAAATCGAAGCCCAACTCACCGAATATTTAGCTACTAAAGCAGAGACACAAAAAACGGCACAAACTGTCGTACCCAAAGTCAACGCGATCGCTGGCTAGAAGCTGGAAGGATGAGGGATGAGGGATGAAAGGTAGGGATGAAGGATAAAAGGTAGGGGGTGGGGAGAGAGGAGCAAGGGATAGAAGAATCAAATGTATCGAAACACCTACACTCAGCTTCGTCTGGAGGGGGTCTGGGGGACGCAGCCGTCCCTCAGCGGGGGTTTGGGGGCAGGTGCCCCCAAGGCTCGGTTCTAGATCAACTTGACAGCCTTCAAGCCAAAAAACAACCCAAGCGCCGCACCATAAAACAAACCGAGCACCAACAGATAAGAAAAAGCACCAGACATTGACAATTCTCCACAAAAGCCCAACAAAACCATTGAATCATTTAGTGGAGTAGAATACAGCCCACGGGCATTTGTTAGTCGGGGCAGAACGAAACCAATGAAGTCTGTAATTCCTGTTGAATTACCACAACAGTCTTATGATATCGCGATCGCCTCCGGTGGTCTGGAGCAGCTAGGAAACTGGCTGATCGGACATGGCGCACAGCCACTCAAACTCGGCAAAAAAATTCTCCTCGTTTCTAGTCCCCCGATTTTTAAGCATTACGGAACCCAAGCGATCGCCTCCTTAGAGCAAGCAGGCTTTACCGTGGCTCAGTGCATCTTGCCCGCCGGAGAACGCTACAAAACTCCTGCTTCTCTACAAAAAATCTACGACGTAGCCCTAGAAAACCGTCTAGAACGCTCCTCCACAATTTTGGCTTTAGGCGGTGGTGTGATTGGTGATATGGCAGGGTTTGCCGCCGCCACCTGGCTCCGAGGCATTAACTTCGTGCAAGTACCCACAACCTTGCTGGCGATGGTCGATGCCTCCATTGGTGGTAAAACTGGCGTCAACCATCCCCGTGGTAAAAACCTAATCGGCGCGTTCCATCAACCCAAATTAGTTTTAATCGATCCTCAAGTGCTCAAAACTCTGCCAGCCAGAGAATTCCGAGCAGGGATGGCTGAGGTAATCAAGTACGGCATTATTTGGGATGCCGAACTGTTTGAAAAACTAGAACAAAGCCCACGGCTGGATCAACTACGCTACATCAGCGACGAACTACTGCAAGAAATCTTGACTCGCTCCTGTCAAGCCAAAGCCCACGTTGTCAGCAAAGACGAAAAAGAAGCAGGCTTACGCGCCATCCTCAACTATGGTCACACCATCGGCCATGCAGTCGAGAGCTTAACCGGATACAAAGTGGTCAATCACGGCGAAGCGGTCGCGATCGGCATGGTGGCAGCAGGTCAAATCGCTGTAGATCTAGGGTTGTGGGATCAAGCTGCTAGCGATCGCCAACTCGCCTTAATTGAGAAAACTGGCCTCCCCACCAAACTGCCAGAAGGCTTGGATATTGAGGCGATCGCGGATAGTTTGCAAAGCGACAAGAAAGTCCAAGACGGTCGGGTGCGGTTCATTTTGCCCACCCAAATCGGCGCTGTCACCATTACTGATCAAGTTCCTGCTAACGTGATTCAGCAAGTTCTTTATGGCATGAATATAGACCTAACCCCCCAACCCCCTTCCCTGTGAGGGAAGGGAGAGCAAGAAATTCTTGTACGCGACAGTTAACTTAAAGGCCCCTCTCCGCATCGGGGAGGGGTTGGGGAGGGGTCGGTAAGAACGTCAACTACTCACCAATCGCAAAATTTCGTTTCTCAAAAAGAACAATGAGTTACTTCCGTCCTAGCGTTGATGCGATGACTGGCTATCAACCTGGGGAGCAGCCAGCCCCAGGCATCAAAGTTATTAAGCTCAACACCAACGAAAATCCCTATCCTCCCTCTGAGGCTGCCCTGCAAGTTCTGCGTGGTTTTGATGGTGAGTTGTTGCGGCGCTACCCTGATCCGATGGCTGATTCGTTCCGTCATGCGGCTAGCCAAGTTTTAGGCGTTCCCTACGATTGGATTTTGGCAGGTAATGGCAGTGATGACATTCTGAATTTACTGGTGCGGGCTTGTACCGAAGGCGATCGCAAAATTGTCTACCCCACTCCCACTTATGTTCTCTACGAAACGTTAGCGGAAATTCAAGACACAAAAGTGCTTGAGATTCCCTACGATGACGACTACAACCTACCCGTCGAACAGCTGATTGAGGCAAACGGGGCGATCACGTTTATCGCTTCGCCCAATAGCCCCTCTGGAACATTGGTTCCTTTGGATTTGCTCAACAAGTTAGCTAGCCACCTGTCTGGAGTGCTGGCGATCGATGAAGCTTATGTCGATTTTGCCGACTACAGCGCTTTAGAGCTGGTGAAAGAGCACGACAACGTGATTGTGCTACGAACCTTCTCTAAGGGCTATTCCTTGGCAGGTTTGCGGCTAGGTTTTGGAGTTGCCAATCCAGCATTACTATCGGGGCTGATTAAAGTTAAAGATAGCTACAACGTCGATGCGCTGGCTTGTGCAGTGGGAGCAGCAGCGATCGCCGACCAAGCGCACAAAAACGCCAGTGCTGAACGGGTGAAAGCCTCTCGCGCTAAGCTCACCACTGACCTCACTCAACTAGGCTTTAAAGTCGGGCCTTCCCAAGCTAATTTTGTTCTGGCCCAGGCTCCCGACAACACAGGCGCTCTCTACCAAGCTCTGAAAGAACGGGGTATTCTGGTGCGCTACTTCAATCAACCTCGCCTCGACGACAAACTACGGATCACCGTTGGTACTGAAGAACAAAACCAAGCCCTCATTTCTGCTCTCACCGAATTGTTGGATTAGGAACCTAACCCCCAGCCCCTTCCCTGCTGTAGCTTGCTTCCCCGCAGGGGTGGGAAGGGGAGCCAAATTCAAAGTCTCTCTCCGCGTCGGAGAGGGGTTTGGGGAGAGGTCTACTTTCATTACGCAGCACTCATAGAAGCGATCGCGAGAGAGCCAGCAACTTCTCAGCCAAAGACTCAATCAATTCTCGGTATGCCAAGCGCGATCGCCACTCCGCCGGAATTCCTGTCTCTCCATAGAACGCCCCTGCAAGCTGCCCATAAACAGCTCCCGTAGTATCGGCATCGTTGCCTAAGTTGACTGCCAGCAAACAACCTGCTGGAAAAGAATCGCTATGGTAGAAGGCCCACAGCGCTGCTTCCAGGGAGCGCACCACATAACCAGAGCCTTGAATTTCAGGTGGTTGGCGCTGCTTGAAAGAGCCTTGGGCAATCTCAGCAATTTCTGGCACTAAGGGATGCTGATTCCAGTAGTCAGGAACGGGGCTGTAGTGGTCTGCAAGCAATTCTTCTTTGCTAGCTCCCTGCAAAGCACCAAGCATCAAGGCACCCAGATAACGGCAGGCATCAATCGTTGTGGGAGCTGCATGAGTGGTGCGAGAACTCTCAGCGGACTTGGCGATCGCTTCCTCTGGTCGAGTCGCATAAAACAACGGCACCGGAGCTAAGCGCATAATCGAGCCATTGCCCGCAGCACGCGGATCAGGAGATCCGCAGTATGGCTCTCCGGTGGCCTCAAACTTTAATAGGGCTGTGCGAGTGGCGTTGCCAATGTCAAAACAGCGTCCGGTGCTGCTGAGGTAGCCTTGACGATACCAACGGTCATATTTTTCCAATTGATGTTTCGGGTCAAAACCTTGGCACTCGATCAAACTTTCCGCTAGACACAACGCCATTGAGGTGTCATCGGTCCACTGTCCGGGCTGGAGGTTAAAGGGGCCACCACCGACCATATCTGTGATGGGCGTAAATGACCCTGGCGGCTCAAACTCTAGCGTAGTGCCAACCGCATCACCCGTGGCTAGCCCTAACAAGGCTCCTCGATAACGCTCAATTAACTCCACTATTCCTCCACCCGATAGCCTAATTCTGCGAGGCGAGTGCGCGATTGCCGCCATTTCGGTTGCACTTTGACAAACAACTCTAGGTACACCTTACCCGCAATTAATTTCTGCATTTGCTCACGGGCCGCACTGCCGATCGCCTTCAGCATGCTGCCACCTTTGCCAATGATGATGCCTTTTTGGGATTGCCGCTCTACGTGGATGGTGGCGAGGATGCGAGTAATGGTCGGTTCTTCCTCCACCCGATCGATCGCGATCGCCACTGAATGGGGTACTTCCTCACGAGTCAGCAGCAAAATTTGCTCCCGGATCAGTTCGCCCATGATAAAGCGCTCTGGCTGATCAGTGACGAGATCGGGTGGGTAATAGTAGGGGCCAAGTTCTAAGCGATCGCCTAGTAGAGTTTGTAGGGGTTCTAAGCCTTCTCCAGTCAAAGCCGAGAATTTAGCGATCGGCCAATCGTAGGGTTCTGCCAATGCGTGATAGCTGGCATCTAATGCTGCTGTTTCACCCGGTTGCTGGTCGCTTTTATTCAGGCCCAAAATCACTGGGGTTGTGGTTTTACTGAGCAACTCGACGATGTAGCGATCGCCTCCACCTGCATCGACGGAGCTATCAACCACAAACAGCACCACATCGACCGAGTGAATGGCAATCTGAGCATTCTTGACCAAAACTTCCCCTAGCTGGTGGTGGGGTTTGTGAATGCCGGGAGTATCCACAAAAATAAACTGACTATCTGGCGTGGTCAAAATTCCTAAAAGCCGATTGCGGGTAGTTTGGGCTACAGGCGACGTAATGGCAATCTTTTGTCCCACTAAATAATTCATCAAGGTTGACTTGCCGACGTTGGGACGGCCAATGATGCCCACAAAGCCTGATTTAAAGCCTTCTGGCGCAACTGGAATGCTCCACTGATCTGATAGGTCTGACATAGGTTATCGTTCTTGCCTGCGCCTGTTCATCGTTTGCTGATTTGTCAAAAAGCGCAATATTGCCATAGTAGCGTTGCCAGCAAACCTAAAGCCAACCTGCAATTCTGTAGAAACGCTACCGCTTAGCTAGCGACGGAAGCCCCGCGCTGTACTTGAAAAGTCAGCGTCGGGATAGGGAGTCCGGCGCTGAGGAGTCTCACCCCGAACGATGCCACAGGCGGGTGGAGTGGGTGAGTGACGAATCGCCAACCTATCGAGCAAATAAAAGGCTTGAAGTCTATTCATGGCAAGGGTTTCAAGGTATAATTTAGATGGTTTAATAACCCACCTGACCGCATCGAACAGACAGGCAAACTTCAAAGTAGAGGTTCGACTCTTGCCGCAGACAGATCGGTAGTTCAGGGAAGCTGTTTTCTCCAACTGGTCGCCATTGCGTAAATCCAAGAGAAGCAAAAGCAAAAGTTATCAACCTGCGGAAGGCGGGTTGCTGCCTGGGTGGTAGGCAACTATCACGGGAGTCAGTGGGATGTGCTGCGAATGCAGACATTACCAAAACCTCCAGAAGCTGCGTCAGACCAATACTTTGCTTGCAAGGTGGAGGCAGTGGCTGTTGAAACAGGAAGCCCGTGCTGTATTGCTTACAATCAGCGTCGGGTACTTCACCAGTACTGTACAGCCTGACCTTATTTGTCGTTTAGGCGACGGCGAACCATATGGGACAAAAGCGGATTGGGATTCTGACGAGTGGAGGCGATTGTGCTGGACTCAATGCTGCCATTCGAGCGGTGGTATGTCGGGCGGCGGGTACCTACGGTTGGGAGGTGCTAGGAATTCGGCAAGCGACCCAAGGGCTCATGCACAGCGCACCCCAGGCAATTTGCTTAGACCTAGAAAATGTAGATCCGTTGCGGGTTGCAGGCGGCACGATGCTCGGCACCACCAATAAAGGCGATCCCTTTGCCTTTCCCATGCCCGACGGCACCCTTTGCGATCGCTCACAAGACATTATTGCTGGCTATCACCAGCTCGGTCTAGATGCCATCATTGGTATTGGTGGAGATGGCAGCATGGCAATTCTGCGGCGCATTGCCGAACAAGGCAACCTGAACCTGGTGGCGATCCCCAAAACTATTGACAACGATGTGGGTGTGACCGAGCACTCAATTGGCTTTGACACTGCCGTCAATACCGCGACCGAAGCCCTCGATCGCCTCCACTTTACAGCCGCTAGCCACAGCCGCGTCATGATTTTAGAAGTAATGGGTCGTGATGCAGGCCATATTGCCATTACCGCAGGCATTGCGGGTGGTGCCGATGTGATCTTGATTCCCGAAATTCCCTACACCATCGCTAACATCTGTCACAAAATTAAGGAGCGCCAAGAGCAAGGTAAAAACTATTCGCTGGTGATCGTATCGGAAGCGGTGCGGACGGAAGCAGGAGACCCAGTTGTGATCACCAATCGTTTAGGGCAATGTCGCTATGGTGGCATCGGTGACTACTTAGCCGATCGCATTTGTGACTGTAGTGGGGCTGAAACTCGTGTGACAGTGCTGGGTCATGTGCAGCGGGGAGGAACGCCTTCGCCACTCGATCGCCTGGTCGCATCAGCCTTTGGCGTAGCTGCAGTCGATCTGATTGCTGAGGAGAAATATGACCACATGGTCACTTGGCAAAACCGTCAGGTTGTTAGTGTTCCCATTGCTGACGCGATCGCGCATTATCAAGCCGTAAACCCTAGCGGCACCTTAGTCAAAACCGCTCGTGGCTTAGGCATTTATCTAGGCGATTAAATAACAAACCCCTCTCCAAAACGAAGAAGGGTTGTGGTCTATCTCCCCTTCCCTGTAGGGAAGGGGTTGGGGGTAAGGTCTCAATGCTATTGGCCCACAGCCAGTTAGCGTTTTGACTTGAACGAATCTAACCACTCTCTGGTTTGTTGGGCCGCGATTTCTCGACCACCTAAGCCAAAAGCCAGGGCGATCGCTACAGCAATCGCTCCTAGCAGCAGACCAAACGCCAAATTGACAATATTCGGCGCAATGCCCATTTGCTGAAGTGCCATCGCTGAAACGAAAGCAATAATGGCAATTCGTGCCGTTTGGCCCAAAACTCTAGCTTGGGAGTTGCCAGAGCTGGTAATGAGATTGAAAGCGAGATTTGCCAAATACAAACCGATCGCAAACACCACCAAACCAGACAGAATTCGCCCAAATACCAACAGTAACCCAGCCACGATCGCAGTTAGAGCTACGAAATTCAGCACATTCGTAGCGGCTACGGTCGCAAATAGGAGAATCCCAATCAAGGTGATGATGCCAGCCACCTCGGAAGGAGTGCGAGTTCTGGGAGTCGTGGGGCTAACCTGACCCAGTTCCTGAATCACAGGAGGCTCACCTGCTAGAGGCGCAGGAGGAGCCGAGTAGGGAGTTGATTGTAGACCCAACCAGTAGAAGATATTGTTGAAGCCCAGGCTGGTCAGAATATTCGTAACCAGATCAGCTACAAACTTTCCAATCGCATAAGCGATCGCCAGAATCAAGGCTGCCGTAAAAATCTGTGGAATCGCATTGAGGATCTGAGTCAGCATCGAAATTGCTGGCTGAGAAATCGCATCAATCCGCAGCGCATTCAAAGCCGCGATCGCCGTTGGAATCAGAATTAAAACATAGACAATTGTGCCAATAATCCAAGAGAGGGATTGGCCACCTGCTGTACCCCTCAGCCCAAAGCGAGTACCAATGCGATCGGTCCCTGCGGCGGCTAACAAGTTGGTCACGATGCGACGCACCACTTGAGCAATCAGCCAACCTGCCGCTCCAATCAACACTGCCGCCAAAATATTCGGCAGAACTGCCAAAATCGCATTCAGCAGCTGTTGTACGGGTTGCAGCGTCCCCTGTAACTCCAGCGTGTTTAAAATTGCTGGTAAAAACAGCAGGAAAATAAACCAATACAACGCATTGCCAATCGTTTCACTTAACGAAAAGGGCGGGTCTCTCGGTGGCGGTGCAATGGGTCGAGTTGTACTAGATGCTTCTAGGGGATCAGGGTCATTCGGCGGTTCATTAATGTGCTCACCGAGCCGTTCATCTAAGCCGAAGGTGCGGAGTCCCTGCGTCACAATCAGCTTGACTACTGTGGCAATTGCCCAAGCGATCGCCAACAAAATGCCAGCTCCCGCCAGTTTAGGCAAGAAGCGCAGAATTTGGTCAAGGAAAGTGTTGAGGGGTTGAGAAACCGCAGTTAGGTTGAGCGCCTGTAAAAAAGCCACCACCGTGAAAATGGTAATTAGCCAAAAAACGGCATCTCCCACCCATTTTTCCACCCTCGGTGGCCGCGTTCCCGCTTGGTGACGGGTTATGCGCTCGGCTAGCTTATTGTCTATATCTGTCCGGTTCAATATCCCTCGGACTACCGCTGCGACCAATGCCGCAATGAGTAGCCCCACCACCAAAATAATCAGGGCTTTAATTAAACTGGGAATCGCAGTGCCCAAACTTAGGCCGATTCCTTGCAGAAAACCATCTGCCCCTGTCGGATAAGCCCCAGGGGCTGCTTGTGGTGCTGTAGTTGTAGGAGAATTTGCTGGAGCCTGTGCCAACAGCGAGTTGAGTTGCGGTATGGGCACAGACGCACTGACGATTTGTGTAATTTCTTGCCAAGTTCTATCCATAATTCCTGAGCTAGCTTTAGCCCCTCAGTCCCGTAAGAACACGACTTTTGCTTGAGATAGATTGATTTGTGAGAAATAGCTTACCTAGCACCCCACATCTCTACTGTCATCCTGTTTGCAAAGCACAAGACATGGCGACGTAGAACTAAACATTGATAACGTAAGCTCGAATTCTGGGTTTTACATCTATCTATATGGAGAATTAAGACGTAAAAAGCTAGGATTCGCTAATTTTTAACGTTTATTCAAGACTTTACCCGCCCGAATCAACCCAGATCTGACCAAGATTGACCTAATATTCGGTAGGCCAGCGTCAATCAACTGGATGTATCGTCAGCACCCCGCTCTAAAGAACGGGGCTTCATGCCTCGACTTTAGATAGCTGACCAGTCTGAGCCTTCACTGGCTACGTTTCAAGGGTCATGACACCTACAGATGCTTTCCAGTTTGTAGCTCTGT
>JAHHIL010000026.1 GCA_019358975.1 Trichocoleus desertorum ATA4-8-CV12 | reverse complement strand
TCAAATTGCTGGCTGAGGAATTAGAATCCTATCTCCCCTTCTGGCAACGGTCTGAAACTTTACCCAAATGGGATATCACCATTCTTCCTGCTTGACAGGGGTGTTATTTATTTGCAACCCCCTTGGCCTTTTGTAGCGGGGTCATTCGGAGTTGGAGCCTTTGCGCTGCTGCCTTACTTAGCTCTGCGCCACCCCAATTCAGGCTTTACTGGCTCTAAAACTGCTGTAATCAAGCTGCTGGACTCCCGTTGGACAGGTGTCGTTCTAGCATTGGGTACGATCGCCTTGGTGAGCTATGGCGCGATCGCAGGTGACTGGAGTGATTTTGTAGCGCAATGGCAAACCAGCCGCTTCATCCACGTCATGAGTTTAGATTTTTGCTTGCTGTGCCTGCTGTTTCCGACAGTGCTTGGTGATGACATGGCTCGTCGGGGGCTACAAAATCCTCGGATCTTCTGGGCGGCTTCATTACCCCTGGTAGGCCCCGTGATCTACCTGGCGTTGCGACCTCCCCTCAACAGTGCTGAGCCAGACACAGCCCAAGCTTCTCCCGCCCAAACTAGTGCTGCAAGCCCACGCTAGACAGGTTTAGGATAAGTTCAAGACAGGTTTAGGACAACTAGAATAGAGCGATCGCTAGATTAAATTGAGCTAAGGCTAAATCCGTCAGGCATAATGGCTCCTCGTAGACAAGCCCCTTCTAGCGTGGCTTTATTGAGATTGGCTCCTGATAGATTGGCTCCCTCCAAGGTGGCACAGTTGAGATTCGCACCTGCTAGACAAGCGCCTTTGAGGTTGGCTCCGCGCAAATTGGTCATACACAAGTTAGCGTTGCTTAGGTCAGCTTGGCTCAGATTGGCTTGGCTTAAGGTTGCTTCCCGCAAATCAGCCTTGCTGAAATTGGCTCGGCTCAGGTTGGCTTTGTAAAGGTTAGTGCCAATACAATTCGCCCCGATCAGCATCGCTTTGTAAAGCGTAGTGCCCATCAAGTTGGCCATACAAAAGTTCGCCATGCTGAGATTCGCCATGGTCAGATTAGCTTCGTGCAGGGTCGCGCCAATAAAGTCGGCCATGCAGAGGTTAGCCATACTTAAATTAGCGCGGCTGAGATTGGCCTCCCGCAGCTTCGCTACACTCAGATCCACTTCCCGCAAATCTGCCTTATAGAGATTGGCTTCTCGCAGGTTTGCTTTACATAAAGTCGCCGTGTAAAGCGTCGCGCCTTCCAAGTCTGCTTGACTGAGATTAGCTTCAGTCAAATTTGCCATGCAGAGGTCGGCATAGCGCAAGTTCACTTCCCGTAAGTCAGCCTTGCTCAAGTTGGCTTCTCTCAGTTTGGCTTGGTACAAATTAGCTGTGTAGAGGCTAGCTCGCATCAACTGAGCCCGATAGAGATCTGCCGTCTCAAAGTTGGCTAAACAGAGGTCAGCCGCCTCTAAGTTGATTCCCCTCAGATTTGCCTTACTCAGATTGGCATCTCTCAGATTCATGGTGTCTACAGAGACACCCACTGGTGGACTACTTATAGCCTGGGTCGTCCACCACTGATTCCAGCCAGTTACTCCTCGCTCCAGCAAAGCAAGGTGTTCCGGATTTGCCATATGCACCCTAGTCTCACCAGAAAGTCCTTAGTCTTAGGATTCCCCACAGGTGTAATTAGGCAACTTAGCGGATGCTGCTTCATCAGTTCTGGGTTGTCCGTGGCAGAACCAAAGGTAGGCTTTGCGATCGCTGAGCCAACTTGCCTGCTAATTGCGCCAAATCCTGATTCAAAGCTGCTTGCTCTGCCAAAGTGGGCTTTTGCGAACCTCGGCCATTAAAGACGTAGCGATCGCTAAACACATCCATCCCTTGATTGGAGCTTTTCCACTGAAACTGACCATACTGCTTCCGTAACAGTTGTTTGAGCTGCACGCGATCGCCTTTCGGCAGGTTGCCTCGACTCACCACTGTTTGCTTACGACAGTCTTCCAACACATAGGCAGCACTAGAGGCCCCCTAGCCCCCAAACTTGGGGGAACTAGATTCTTGCCTTTCCTTCTGGAGGAGGTCTGGAGGACGCAGCCGTCCTTCAGCGGGGGTTTGGGGGCGAGTGCCCCCAATTTCTTGATTCTGCAAAGAGTAAAACTACCGCAGACGTAACACCACCTTCACCGTACCCGTCACCCCTGACGCTGGTTGCCAAGTTAAAAGCGATCGCTTGATCACATCAACCACAGCCGCTTCCTTCAAGGTAGAAGCCTGGTCATC
Source organism: Trichocoleus desertorum ATA4-8-CV12 (assembly GCA_019358975.1). Classification (NCBI taxonomy): domain Bacteria; kingdom Bacillati; phylum Cyanobacteriota; class Cyanophyceae; order Leptolyngbyales; family Trichocoleusaceae; genus Trichocoleus; species Trichocoleus desertorum. Next base: position 60,719 of record JAHHIL010000026.1, on the reverse strand, counting down.
CAATAAAATGCGACCGACCCGCCCGCTCTGCACCGAGAACTCCAACACTACATCACCACTGAATCCAGTTGGCAGATTCAAACGCTGTAGATATTGAGTCAGAACAGGCATTTTCGCCGGATCTAAACCTGTAATGCTCACGACTTGCAAGCGGGGGTTGGTAGATGAGGGAGCGATCGCCTCTGGCATCTGTGTCATGTCTGTCGCCTCAGAAGTGACACGCGTCTTAGCTACTGGAGGACTCGCTACTGTTGATGATTGGTTGCCACTTCCCACTCGCCGTCCCGCCAAACGACCAGGTGGTGATGGAGCCATCACAGGCATGGGAGCCATTGAGTAAGCAGCACCTGCCCCCACCGCAGCATCTTGAGCATTACCAAAGACACCTTCATAGCTGACTCCCTCTGGCATTTCTACTGGCACTTGCACCCGTTGGCTAGTACCATCCGGATTAACCCGCACCTCATCACTGACTGCTACAAAAGCCGTGTATTGCGAGAGCAGGCGATAAGCCAAGGCCGTATCTGTGACTGCCGCTACGCCGGATGTAGTTTCGCCACCAAACATCTGATTCATCAAGTCTTTGATCCGGGCGCGGCCCCAAAGTTGAGCGATCGCTGGATTACTTTTTCCTGAGTCAAAGTTGACTCTGAGCGTTTTTTCATAGCGCTCACCCCCCGCTGCTGTTCCGGTAATTTTCAAGCTGCCACTGGTGCGATCGCTTTTACGCCCAAACAGAACCAAAGGTTGACTGGCAAATAAGTCAGGAGCTGCTAAAGGATACATCTCTGGAGCGGCACCGGAGCCTTGCCAAGTTACTTGAACATTGGTCAGGACTGGATTGTTAATTTGTCGGAAAAACTTCTCTGCCACTTGCTGAGTTGGCTCATCTTGGCGAATGACTTGGGACGTGCCACGTCCTACTTCTGCCAGGCGATCGACTAAAAAGCGATTGACCGAGCTACCGACTCCAAAACTATAAAGGCGATTTCCCGGTTTCAGTTGTCGTTGCACTTCCGCAATCACCTGATTTTCGTTGCCAATATAACCGTCGGTCAGCAGTACCACACTCCGTAAACGACCCGATTCCGCCGCCGGAAAGTTCATTACGGCTTGGATGCCATTCATCAGTTCGGTGCCGCCATTGGCATCTAACTGGTTGATATAGGCGATCGCCTTGGCCCGATTGGCAGGAGTGTTGGGCAGTGGGGCGGGAGAAAGTTGAGTCGCAGTATTGGCAAAATCAATAATCGAGAAAGTGTCGTTCGGATTCAGCCCATTGATAAAGCGCCGCATCAGTTCTTGGGACTTCGCTAAGGGATCGCCTTGCTGAGAGCCAGAGGCATCCATCAAAAACACCACATCCTTCGGCACAATCTCATTACTGCGGTACTGCACAGCCGGAATCAGGTACGCCGCAAAGTGCCCGCCTTTATCGTTGGCTTGAGTCAGTACGGTGGCTTGCGTGTCTTGGCCCGCCACCCGATAGCGCAGAATTAAATCTTTATTGGGAATCGTATCTCCTGTCACCAGTTGCACCTGGGTGGTGTTGCCCTTTGGCTCAACTCTCAGCTTGTGGGAAGGCGATCGCACTTCTTGCACAGGTACGCCTGCATCAATCTCAACCGTGACCCCAATATCATGACCAGAGCGGGTACCAGGTTTGAGCACTGGAGGCGTAATGCGGGAAGCATCGGGTACCACATCGGTATCGCCGCTATTGCCGATCGCGTTGCCAGGAATGTAGCGCGGCCCTACCACCATCGGAAAGACGAATTCGTAATCGCCGCCCTCAAACTTGAGGCTATCGCTGTAGCGAATCGTTACCTCAATCTGTTCACCCGGTCGAATATTGGCTAAAGACTGGGTAAAAATGTTGTCTCGCTCTTGCTCTAGTAGTCCTGCGGTACGGCCTTGCTGCCTCGCCTGCTCATAGATTTTCTGTGCTTCTTCCCGCTTCTTGATGTCTCCCTTGATCACGCGATCGCCAATTTTAATTTCCATATCATCCACCGCTGCTTCATCGGGCAGGGGAAAGACATAGATAGCTTCTAGGGGATCTTTAAAGGGATTTTCAAAGGTTTGGGTGACTTCCACCCGCGAAATGTTACCTGATACCTTAGCCTTCACCTCAGTATGCTTCAGCACAAAAGCTTGCTGCTGCCCATCCTTTTGCCCAAATAAACCACCCGGCGGCAGGGTAGAAGTGGAATTAACAACGTCATCACCGGGATTGGGATTCACAATCGTAGAGCGCATAGGTACCTGACTTACAGATTGAGCAACAGTAAAGTGGGCGATCGCTCCTAGCGTGCCAACGAGCAGCAACGTAGCAGCAGGCAAAATATAGGCAAATTTCATACTTAAACTCTTAGGAGTAGAAAGAATCGCTAGATCGCAACGATTGCCTCCTACCATGACATCGTTTCAGCCACCGATCTGAGCCGTTGCAATTTTTGCAACATCGGTCACGCCAAGATCGGAAATTACGGCGATCGCGACTGTAGCTATTTATCAATCAGGCTTTAGTTGCTTTGTTTATTGCTTTGGTGTGTCAGGCTTCCTATGTTCAAACCGTCTCTCACAATCAGTGCTTCTATCTGCGTCACTCTTAGTACTCTCGGAGTCATTCAGCCCGTCTTGGCTCGTCCCAGTACGAATATCACGGCGATCGAAATTGAACCGATGCAAAAAAGTGGTCAGGAACAATTGACCCTGATCGTGCCCGATCGCGATGTTTCGGAGCGTTCTAACGCTGGTCTTAGCCGCTACGACCTACACATGGCCAAAATGTTTGAAGTCACTTTTGCCCACTGTGACCAGTTGCGGCCTCACATTCAACGGGTGCAATGGCAATATGTAGCAGGCAATGGCACTCGGAATTTGGATCAGTTTTCGATTAGTTGCCAGATGGCCCAGCAGGTGGTGGATGCTTACGGTTTGACCAACTCGGAACCAACACCCGTAAACTATCGCGTTACGGGAGCAAACACGATTGAATATGTCCCAACTTTGAATTTACGAGGCGATCGGCTGACCCGATTTCAAGATACTGTGCAGCAGTTTCGGCCTGCGGTTAGTTCTGAATTCAGACCTGCGATGGGTGGTGATAGTTTCCCTGTTGCGATCGCTGCCAGCACTACCGCATCAAGCACAGTCGTCCCCATTAGTAGCGTTCGTTTCTTGCCAGCCATTCAGGGAGGACAAGCTCGTGGCATTTTCATCGTGCCCGATCGCAACACCACTCGCTCGGCCTATGGTGGTGATCTGCGACTTTACGATGTGCATTTAGCCAAAATGTTTGAAGTCGCTAATCTCTACTGCGCTACTAGCGATTGGCAGAGTGTGGAGTGGAACTACTTTGCGGGCAATGGCGACATCAACATGGGCCGTTTTGTCATGGGTTGCAACCTGGTGCGAGATGTTGTTAGCGCTTATGGCCAAGGTCGCAAAGAGCAAACATTGATTAGCTTTGGCTATGGCAACAACTCTGCCAAGGAGACTCACAACCTACCTGTGCTCAACATTACTGGAGACAAAATTCCTAAATTCATTAACTTTGCCAAACGCTTCCAACCTGTTGGGGTCGCTCAGCGAGTGGATGCCGAACGGCGTTAAAAGTTGCTTAGCTTTGACAATCAACAAACGATCGAGCGCCGCTGCCAAGGTTTCAACCTTGGCAGCGGCGCTTTCGGAATGCTCTAGGTAGCAGTTTCACCAAGTTAGGCTTTAGCACTTTAGCAAACACTCGATGCTGCAAACTAACCGGAGTGAAGAGCACATTCTCAATACATAGGGTCGGTAGTTCAGACTGACCCAGTACCAGCAAACCACCATTTTCTAGCCCGAAGTGGAAGCGGACCAAGGCTCGAATTTGACCTTCAATATTTAGATAAAACAAAGTATTGCGGCACAGCAACAAGTCAATCTGAGAAAAAGGAGAATTGAGGATCAAGTTGCGTTGGACAAAAACAATAGAACGGCGTAAGTCTTGGCGAAACACATAACTATCATCAGTTCGTTCAAAGTATTTTGCTAAGAAATTAGCAGGCACACCCAGAACCTGCGATTCTGAATACCTACCTCGACGAGCTTGAACCACCGCTTCTTGATCAACATCGGTGGCATAGATACGAACTCGCTGCTTAAACTCTTCTATCCCTAAAGCTTCAGCTAGCAGAATTGCCACCGTATAAGCTTCCTCTCCCGAAGCACACCCAGCACTCCAAACCTTAATCAGCCCATTAGGTGGTTTGCTGCTAATCATGCGGGGAATGACTACAGTTTTTACATAATCCCAAACGAAAGCATCTCTAAAGAAATCCGTGACGTTGATCTCAATCGACTTAAAGAGATCAATAAACTCCTTGGGATGCTTTTTGAGGTAGTTAAGGTAGGCGCTATAGCTTTCAACTTGCACTGCCGACATCCGTAGTTGAGTTCGACGCATCAAACTAGGACGCTTGTAGCCCGAGAAGTCAAACTCGTGATTTTGCCACAGGTAATCCAGCAACTCTTCAAAACTTTTTGCCTCCTCAGTTTCACGGGGCAACTGATTACCCTTCAATCCATCCTCTGACTGTAAATCTTGACGTGTCATAACGATGAGTAACAAACTGGAACAAGAAGTTATAGCTCTTAAGGTAGTTGAAAGCAACAAGAATTTGAAGGGGAGATAACCCTTTGTAAGAATTCTCAGAGAACTGGTGCTTTAGCGCCAAGTTCAAGACGAAAATAGAGAGATTGCCAAAGCTCTAGCCTTCATAGTCACTGTCAATTTCGATGTCCAGCGTGTCTTCATCAATACGCACATAAAGCACATTGGGGCGACAGCAAACTTGGCAATCTTCGATGTAGGATTGCTGTCCCCCAGCGCTAAAGTCTACGAAGGTTAGGTTGGGTTCACCACAAAAGGCGCAAAAGTATTCAGCCGTGTTTTGCATGGATTAGGGCTCAGCGCAAACCCTCATTTTACTGCCGCTGAAACGCTTAACTGTTGCTCTAGTGCGGCTTGGTGCTCCCAGTTAAAGAGCGCTGTGGATGTTGCGAGGTGTTTTAGTAAGGTGGGTTGGGGTAACGGCCCTTTCAAGTGCTGCCACGGTAGCACCAGATCTGGAGTCCAATCCGCATGGACATAAAACTCTAGGTCTGGTAGCTGTCCCCGCAGTTCTTTGAAGGCACGACGATAGCTGCCCAAAGAATCTCCATAGTGGCGAGTGAGTTCTAGCAAATGTGAGAGACGGCGATCGCCCCTGGAGATCAAGGCTTGAATCACTGACCAGTTGTAGCTTTCCGGTCGGAAGTCGATACCTTGCGATCGCAGTTGTTTTTGCAAGAATTGCAGCCGCTTCTCCGCTTGGCGATTTACCCCAAACCACTGGAACGGGGTATGAGACTTGGGCACGAAGGTGCTACAGCCAAAGGTGAGACGCACACCTGGAGCCGCTTTTTTGAGACCACGCAACATCGCCACGGTTTGCTCTAAGTCATCCGGTTCTTCACCGGGAACCCCCACCATACCGTAGAGCTTGAGATTGCTTAAGCCCCCCGCTTTAGCATTAACTGCCGCTTGGGTGATTTCGTCGTTGTGCAGCTTCTTGTTGATGATTTGTCGCAATCGCTCTGAGCCACTTTCTACGGCGATCGTGATGGAGCGAGTGTCGTGCTGAGTTAAGGTTCGCGCGAGTTTCTCGGTGAGAGTATTAGTTCGCACGGACGCAATGCTCAGCCGCACTTGGTCGTATTGAGGTTGGCTGAGGTGATCCAACAAGGCATCAAATTCTGGATGTTGGGTGACAGAAGCTCCTAGCAAGCCCAGGCGATTGGTAACCTTTAACCCTTGCTCGATCGCCGGAATTAAGGATGCTTCCACATCAGCGGTACGGAAGGGCAGCGTTAGATAGCTGGCGAGGCAGAAGCGGCACATTTCGGGGCAGCTCCGCACCACTTCCACCATGTAAATGTTTTCCCAAGCGGCTTTTTCGGTGACAACAGTTGAGGCGGAGAGGGTATTGCCGCGATAAGTTTGCTTTTCGACTTGGGCGGGGATGGTGGAGTCGATTGGCTGAATGGTGGCGATCGCTCCCTCTGGACTTTGGTAAGTTACCTCATACAAGCTGGGAATGTAAATTCCTGGGACTTGAGCTAGGTGTCGGAGTTGAGTTTGGCGATCGCTGCCGCGCACTTCTTTATAAGCGGCAATCAACGCATCCAGTAGAATTTCGCCATCTCCGAGCAGCACTACATCAAAGAAGTCGGCGAAGGGTTCGGGGTTGGCAGTCAGGACGGGGCCACCGCCGAAGACTAATGGGTGGTCATCAGTGCGATCGCTGGCTCGAATCGGAATATCTAAGGATTCTAGCAAGCCCAAAATGTTGACATAGTCCAGTTCCCAAGACACAGAGAAGCCGAGGAGTTCTGGTTGGGCTGGCAGGGGTTCGTGGACATCAGTAAACAGTCGGCTGACTTGCAGATCCGATCGCGATGCCAAAGTTGCCCACACGACTTGATAGCCCAAGCTAGTAATGCCGACGTTGTAGTCGTTCGGGAAGGCAAAGATAGCGGGAATCGCGTCAGGATGGGGGGTGGCAGGGGTGAAGAGGAGGCGTTCGGCGGCGAAGGGTGAATTAGTCACAGAAGGTCGATCGCTTGGATCTGGGTGGGTTGAATCATGTTTGTTCTTTCACTCTAGTCAATTTTGGGTGGCTGGTGAGGGGTTGAATGTTCTACTAAAACCGAACCCTTGGGGGCGCTTGCCCCCAAACCCCCGCTGAGGGACGGTTGCGTCCCTCAGACTCCCTCCAAAAGTGGGTTTAACGGTATTTGATTCACGCGCATTGCTGGGACAGGGGGTCTTTACAGAGGCTTATAGAAGGGGCGATCGCGTTTGGGAAGGTGACTTCAGGGCTTTATGATCAGGTTTGCAAGGAATCAAAGTTTGCGATCGCTGCTAATAGGTATTTGTGATGTCGTTGAGTCCCACTGTTACTGTCACTGTTCCCGCGACAACTGCCAATATTGGGCCAGGGTTCGATTGTTTAGGTGCGGCTTTGACGGTGTACAACCAATTCCAATTTGCCCATCTCTTGGTGGGTCTAGAAGTGGGTGCGCAACAGCGGGTGCAGATCATAGTAGAAGGGTTAGAAGCCGATCGCGTCAAAACGGATGAAAGCAACTTAGCTTACCAAGCTTTTGCCAAACTCTATGAGCACTTAGGCCAAACGCCACCGCCTGTCCAGATCACTATTCAACTAGGGGTTCCCTTAGCTCGCGGTTTGGGCAGCTCTGCCACAGCCATCGTCGGAGGTTTGGTCGGAGCCAATGTGCTGGCTGGTTCACCCCTCTCTGCCACTGAGGTGATGCAACTGGCGATCGCGATGGAAGGCCACCCAGATAATGTGGTGCCCGCGTTGATTGGAGGGTGCCGTTTGGCTGCGACTAACCCGGAAGGTAAATGGGAAATCTGTGATATTCCTTGGCACAGCGATATTGTGCCTGTGGTGGCAATTCCTAATTTTGAACTTTCGACGGCTGAAGCTCGCCGTGTCTTGCCCAGTGACTACAGCCGCGCGGATGCTATCTTCAACACTGCCCACCTGGGTCTGCTAGTTCGTGCCTTAGAAACAGGGAACGGCAAGTGGCTGCGTGCTGCCCTCCAAGACCGTATCCATCAGCCCTATCGCCAAACCCTCATTCCTGGCTACGCTGCCGTACAAGATACCGCGATCGCGGCTGGAGCCTATGGCTTGGTGATCAGTGGCGCAGGCCCTACCCTACTCGCCCTGACCAACAGCCAACAAGCGGCCAATGTAGAAGCCGCGATCGCGAATGCTTGGGTGGAACAAGGGATTACTCCGCTGGTTAAAGCTCTACAAATTGACCTTAAAGGTGCCGTAACAGTTGCCGAACCTGTCAGTTTCTAAGCCACTCTGCTCTAAGTCACTGATGAGACAATAGAGGTGATGAGTTTGCAACCAAATTGTTACATTGAGGCAGGAGGCTAGCCGTTGTTTCGCGGTGAACTCCTACCTAACTGAACCAAAATTGCTTTGATGAGGGTTATGAATTCAGATCCTTTAGCTGTAGAATCGCTATCTGTAGAACCGTCTGCGGAACCGGGAACTGCACCTGCCGCTGACTCTAGCAGTGACTCTGCTCCAACCACTCCCGCAACTTCTCCGCCCCCCAGTTACGTCAAGTTAGCCATGCGGAATATGGTCCGCAAGCGGGGCACATCGCTGTGGCACTTTACTTTAACCACCGTGGGTTTGATCGGGGTTTTGGTTGGCTTGGCCTATTTGACTCGCTAGTCTCGTTAGACAATTGGGTGTGGCTGACTTGATGGTGTGTGGCTGACTAATGGATTGATGAGGAGACTCAAGCGTGCAAGTTGAAGTCAGTGTTCAGGATTGCTTCTACTCATCTCCTGAGGATGAAAGTGTCGATGTAGAATCCGAGCTGCTAGAACTGCCTCTAACTAAGGCGATCGCACCTGGTTCACTTACCTTAGCTCCCATTCCTTTAGAGAAGTGGGAAACCTGGTTTCAGGATTGGCTGGAGTCGCTGAGCCAGATCGCGCCAGAGGAGCAAATTTCTCTGGACTTAGACCAAGCCTACGAGCTGAGCTTGCGGCTCACAGATGACACTGAAATCCAAACGCTGAATGCTCAATATCGGCAGATAGACAAACCAACGGATGTCCTGGCCTTTGCCGCCTTAGAAGTAGACAGTCCCCAAATTGAGGAGCTCCCTTTATATCTGGGAGACATTGTGATCTCTGTAGAGACCGCACAGCGGCAAGCAGACCAGCAAGGCCATGACTTGTCCTACGAGCTAGCTTGGCTGGCAGCACATGGGTTGTTACATCTTTTGGGATGGGACCATCCTGATGATGACCATTTGATGCGAATGTTAAGTCAGCAAGAAGCTCTGCTACAGGTTGTTGGTTTTGCTACTAGAACAGGATAGACTGCTACTCCAAAGGAGAGCCGCTTGCCTAACTTCCCTAACACCTGTGCTTCCGCGCCTATGTCTCCAGATCTCTCAACTCAGACCTCCAACAAAGTGAGTGATAAGGTAATTGCTAAACCAAATCGGGATCTGTCCTGGCGGGTTGCTGGTAACTTGTGGGTCAGCTTTAAATATGCTTGGGCTGGCTTGAGTTACGCCTTCCGCACCCAACGCAACTTCAGAATTCACGTCATCGTGGGCACTCTAGCGGTTGGCTTGGGTGCTTTTTTAAGGCTAAGTGCGGTGGAGATGTCAATTATCAGCCTAACCATTGGGGCGGTGTTGGCAATGGAATTACTCAATACGGCGCTGGAGTCGGTCGTTGACCTGACGGTGAAGCAGTCGTACCATGAACTCGCTAAAATTGCCAAAGACTGTGCGGCGGGAGCGGTCCTTATTTCGGCGATCGCTGCTATTTTGGTCGCGGGTTCACTGCTATTATCCCCACTTCTGACGTTTTTGCAATCTGCTTTACGCTAGAGATTGGCAAACAATTAACAGGTTGGTTCACCAGCCCTAGTTCCTACCTTCTAGGAGTCAATCTTGATTCTTGTTATTGATAACTACGACAGTTTTACTTACAACCTGGTGCAGTATCTGGGTGAACTCGGTGTCGAGCTACCCGTCGCGGCAGAAGTTCAGGTCTACCGCAACGACAAAATTTCTCTAGAGCAAGTGCAGCAACTCCAGCCTGATGGTGTGGTGATTTCCCCAGGGCCAGGTCGCCCAGAAGATGCAGGAGTTTCTCTGGAGCTGATTCGCCAGTTGGGGCCAACTCTACCCATTTTGGGAGTTTGCTTAGGTCATCAAAGTATTGGGCAAGTCTTCGGCGGCAATATTGTCCGAGCCTCAGAATTGATGCATGGCAAAACCTCGCAAGTTCACCACACAGGGCTTGGAGTGTTTCGAGACCTAGAAAACCCGTTCACCGCGACTCGGTATCATAGCTTGGTGATTGAGCCACAAACCTGCCCGGATGCTCTGGAAGTGACCGCTTGGGTAGATGACGGCACGATTATGGGGGTGCGACATCGGAACTATCCTCATATCGAAGGCGTCCAATTTCATCCAGAGAGTATTTTGACTCAGTCAGGTAAGCAGCTATTGCGGAACTTTCTATTGTCGGTGAGCGATCGCCAGTTGGCGGTTAAGGCTTAGTCATTAGCGCTTAGCAGTTAGCGCCGGAAAATCCTGTAGCCTGTTTAGGGGGAGATTGAGCGATCGATGCTCCTCTCAATAGTTAGCGTCAATGGCTAGTGTCAATGGTTAGCGTTGAGCAGTGGCGTTAAGCTTACCCACTCATCGCTAGCAGTTAGCTGCTGGTTACGAGTTGCGCGAGTTGGATGCAAACACAGGGAACGTGAGGAGAAAGATGAAACGGCGACAGTTCATGCGTTACGCGCAAGCAGGTTTGTTGGCTGCTGGGGGTATGGGTCTAGCTTCTGGATTTGAGGCTTATCAAGCTCAGACCAACAATGGCTTGTCAATTAAGTGGTTAGGTCATACTTCATTTTTGTTTACAGGTAGCGGACAGCGCGTCCTCACCAATCCGTTTCGCCAACTAGGCTGCACATCTGGGTATCGTAGCCCCAACGTAAGTACCGATTTAGTTCTCATCAGCAGTCAGTTGCTAGATGAAGGAGCTGTGGAAGAAATCCCTGGCGAGCCTAAGTTGTTGTATCAGCCAGGAGCGTATCAAGTTGCGGGTCTGCAACTCCAAGGCATCAGCATTGACCACGATCGCCAGGGTGGACGACGCTTTGGCACCAATGTAGCTTGGCGATGGCAGCAAGGTGGCATTACTGTGCTGCATCTCGGTGGAGCCGCAGCTCCTATTTCCATTGAGCAAAAGATTCTGATGGGACGGCCTGATGTACTGCTGATTCCGGTAGGAGGTGGCCCTAAAGCCTACAACGCTCAGGAAGCCAAGCAAGCAGTGCAGATTTTGAATCCGAAGGTGATCATTCCGACCCATTACCGGACAACAGCGGCTGATAGCGCGAGTTGCGATTTGACTTCTGTAGATGAGTTTCTTGCCTTGATGGAGGGAGCTAATATTCGCCAAGTGCAAAACGATGGCATCACTATCAAACCGGGTGATCTGCCCCAGGAAGGCTCTGTAGTCCGCGTTCTAAGCTACAAATTTTAGCGTTTCCTCATTTCTGCCAGTCGATTGATAGAGGTGTGATTTGCCACTATACAGGTAAAATCGCAGGTGTAAGCATCGCTGAGGCAGGGCAAGCCTTAGAAGCTCATGCAAACTCTTGATTTTTCTTCCTCCGAGCAGGCAGAGCAGTTTCACCATCTACAGGGTTTGTTGGCCGATCGCTGGCAGGCGATAGAGTCGTTCGATCCGAGCGATGCGGATATTGTCGTGATTCCTTCCCTGAGCTTAGATCAGCGAGAGTTGCTCAAGATTCAGGGGGTACACCACTACGAAGAACGGTTGTTGTTCTCACTGATTCGTCTGCGTAACCCTCGGACTCGGCTGATTTACATCACGTCGCAGCCGCTGCACCCCAGCATCATTGATTACTATCTGCAACTGTTGCCTGGGATTCCCTTTTCCCATGCTCGCGATCGCCTGTTGCTGTTTTCTACCTACGATTCTGCATCCACCTCGCTAACTCAGAAGATTTTAGAGCGTCCGCGCTTGATGGAGCGGATTCGGCAGGCGTTGCGCCCTGACAAGACCTTTATGATCTGCTACAACTCCAGCCCCTTGGAGCGGGATTTGTCTTGTCAGCTCAATGTACCTCTATATGCTCTTGATCCAGATCTGTTGTACTGGGGGACAAAAAGCGGTAGCCGCCAAATCTTTGCTGAATCTGGGGTTCCCTGCCCCGACGGTAGCGAGTTAGTGAAGAGTATAGACGAACTAGCCGAGGTGGCAGCAGAGTTGTGGGAGCGCCAACCTCACTTGCAACGCATGGTGGTGAAGTTGAATGAAGGCTTTTCCGGTGAAGGCAATGCCCTTCTAGATCTCCGTCCCATTCTCAGCTTGGCTCCGGGACAGGCAACTCACGCAGAACGAGTGAGCACTATTGGCGATCGCTTTGAAAGTATGAGCTTTCAGGCGAAGTCTGAGGTTTGGAGTAACTTTAGTAGCCGCATTCCGGAACTAGGAGCGATCGCCGAGGCCTTCATTGAAGGAGAGGAAAAGCGATCGCCCAGTGTGCAAGGTCGCATTACCCCGACAGGCGAGGTAGAAATTCTCTCTACCCACGATCAAATTCTCGGTGGCCCTGATGGACAAATTTATTTAGGTTGCCGCTTTCCCGCCGATGAATCTTACCGTTTAAAACTGCAAGAGTTAGGACGACAAGTAGGCAAGAATCTAGCGGCCAAAGGGGTTCTAGAGCGATTTGGGGTTGATTTTCTCGCGGTGCCACATCACGATCCCCAAACTGAACAAACCCAATGGGACTTGCAGGCGATCGAAATTAATTTGCGTAAAGGGGGGACGACTCACCCCTTCATGACCCTAAAGTTTCTCACCAACGGTCGCTATGACCTCTCTAGTGGCTTGTTCTACAGCCAACAAGGGCGACCTAAGTATTACATGGCCACCGATAACCTACAAAAAGAACGCTATCGCGGGTTGCTCCCCAACGACCTGATGGACATCATCGCCCACCATCAGTTGCACTTTGACAGCAGTACTGAAACGGGAACTGTGTTTCATCTGATGGGAGCGTTATCTGAGTTTGGCAAAGTGGGAGTTACTAGCATTGGCAACTCACTTCAGCAAGCAGAAGACATCTACAACCGAGTGGTCAAAGTTTTAGATGAAGAAACTCAACAGAAACCCTCTGTCAATTGGCCTTCTCAACCGCACGTGCCGATTACTTGGCAGCGATAGGGCAGCGATAGGGCAGCGATAGGGCAGCGATCGCGCTCCGTTAGACTACCCAACCCCTACATAGCCATAGACTTGGCAGATCTTGATGGTTGCACAAACACATCGAGATTCTGCAAGGATTCGCTGATTGGGAGGGCAAAGCCCAGTCCTTCAATGCCTCGACTCACCATTTTTTCGGTCACAATCCCGATGACAGCGCCTTGCTGGTTTAGGAGTGGGCCACCACTGTTACCAGGGTTGATCGCAACATCGGTTTGAATCAGGTCTCGGCTACCAATGGTGCGAATGCCACTGACAATGCCTTTGGTCACCGTGTTGGAATAAGCGATGGGATTGCCAATCGCTACTACTTCTTGCCCCACCTTGACCGCACTAAGATCCGCGATCGCTAAAGCGGGAAGATTGCCAACGTCCCCTTCGAGTTTGACCAGCGCGACATCAAAAGCAGCATTGCGCTTCAGCACTCGTCCCGTTTGGGTTGACCCATCATACAGCTTCACTTTGACTGAGAAAGCGGAACCCACCACATGCTGATTGGTCAAAATCAAGCCAGATGAGTCGATCACAAAGCCCGTACCTCGTCCCGTTGGAGTGCGAATCCAAACTACAGAAGGAATTGTATGGCTAGCAATTTGCTCTGTAGAGAGGGGAAGTTGGGAGCTAGACAGAGCGGCAATTTGGTAAGTCTTGGCCGCAGTTGGCGCTAAATCTCGTCCCACCGCCTGCTGTAGGGAGTTAGCAAAGCTGGGCTGGGCAAGGAGAACCTTAAAGCTGGCGCGAATTGCTTCATAGGTGGCCGCAGGGTTATCAATGCCCTCCACCTCAGCCTGACCTGTAGTTGCCTGTCGCACAATCACTTTATTGGTGTCGCGATCGAAGATTTCCCACTGAATCGTTCTTTGGTCTGAAGTTCTGCTGTTGAAGAAAGAACTGTAAGAATTCAGTTCTACTTTGGTAATCTTGCCCCCCACTAAGAATCTAACGGGTTCAGATTCTTCCATCAGTTGCTCATCAAACACCGAATGCTGCTCTGATCTGCCCACGTTGTAGCCAGCATCCACCAATTCATCCTCAATCGCTTGTAAAGCTGCATCTTCTAGCTGTTCATCTAACTGCCCAGAAGCGGTATAGCGTTGTTGAAGAATTTTGAGAACGCCTTCATGATGCCCGCCAATGACCACACCCGGCAGAATGCGAGAGCGAATGCGAGCGACACCAATACGAGGTAAACCTTCAGGATTGATGCTAATGGCTGCTGACAATGGTTCTGGAGCGATCGCACTTTGGAGCGGTCTAGGGCAATTGCCCTGAGCAAGGCTCTCAGAAGTATTGCTCTGAGCTTGACTCAGCACCGGAGCTGGAGATGCAAAAGCTGGCAACGAAAATGACCAAAGTATGAGTAGCGCAAGTAGTAGGCTCCAAAGTCCTTTCTTCATTGTGATTTTGGCTTACAGGTAGCTGGAGTTTTCCCTAGCGATCGCTCTGGCTCTAGGTTCAATGTGCTCTCGGTTGCAACGACTAAAAAGCAAGATTCACTTCATGCGGTTTCGGTGGGGAAGCAATGGCGCTGAAGTGGCTTTAAGGGGCCGAGAAACAATAACGCTGTGAGTGGTCGCGATCGCGCTAGAGATTTAAGGCGATTCCAAAACTTTTTACACTTGGAAAATCTGGAATGTACTGAGAATAACAAATATTCAAGTCTTTGATCCCATAGCTTTTACGTAATCATCTATCTATAGGTAGAAAAATTAAAATCCTTGCTTCTGCCAAAAGTGAAACCTTAAGAAATTCTTCTTGGAATTAAATCTATCGGAGCAGCCAAACTAAAGAGGTTGTGTTGGATACGCTTTTGCCCCGTACTTGAAGCAGGCTTTTGTTTATGCACGATCGCTCCTCACGCCGTACTTTTCTCCAAGGGTTACTCGCTAGTACTACTGTGATTGGGTTTGATGTTATTAGTCGAGCTTGGGTGACTGCTGCAAACGCCCAATCGAGTCTGAACTTAGCTGAGCTTCCACCATTAGACGGTGCGATCTACACCGATGAGGCAACGCGACAAGCCGCAGCCGATGACTTTGGGCATATTGTGCATCGCCAACCGATCGCGGTCCTCAAACCAGGCTCTAAAACCGACATTGTGAAAGTTGTGCAGTTTGCCCGGACTCATCAACTCAAAGTGGCGGCACGAGGGCAGGGTCACTCCAGCAATGGTCAGGCTCAAGTTGAGGCAGGGATTGTGATCGACATGAGCACCCTCAATCAAATTGTCCAGATTGGCGCTGACCGGGCGAAGGTACAAGGAGGCGTACTTTGGCTCGAACTCTTGCAGGCTGCGATCGCTCAAGGCTTAACCCCTCCCGTTCTCACTGACTATCTAGAACTTTCCATTGGCGGAACGTTGTCAGCAGGTGGCATTGGGGGAGCCAGTCATCGCTACGGCGTACAGGTCGATCAAGTTTTGGAATTAGAAGTTGTCACAGGCCAGGGAAGGCTAGAAACTTGTTCACCTACACAAAATAAACCCCTGTTTGAAGCAGTGCTAGCAGGTTTGGGGCAGTGCGGTATTATCGTGCAAGCAACCGTTCGTCTCATTCCTGCTAGGCAACAAGCCCGCGTTTTCCTGCTCTTCTATGACGATCTGGCAACCTTTACTCAAGATCAACGCCTGTTGATTAGCGAAGAACGCTTTGATTATGTGGAAGGGCAAGTAGTACCGTCCCCGAATGGTGGATGGCGCTACATGATAGAGGCCGTTAGCTTTTATACGCCACCCAATGAGCCGAATCACGTAGCGTTGCTTGCTGGTTTAAGCTACCAAGCTGGTTCAGAGCAAATTACAGATCCCACTTATTTTGACTTCGCCAACCGTCTCGCCCCTGTAGTCGCAACCCTTAAATCGATTGGCGTTTGGTCATTCCCTCACCCTTGGTTAAATCTGTTTGTACCCAGTAGCCAGGTCGATCGCTTTATCGGCGAAGTCGTCTCGACACTAACGTTGGCAGACACAGGTCAAGGCCCAATTTTGCTCTACCCGGTCAAAACCTGGCGCTTTAATCGGCCACTCTTTCGAGTTCCCAGAGAAAACATTGCCTTTCTCTTCGCGATTTTGCGGACTGCGCCACCTGACCCAGCCGTGATTAACCAGATGGTTGCCGCCAACCGTAACCTGTTTGAACGCGATCGCGCTTTGGGAGGCTACCGTTATCCTGTGGGTACGGTTCCGATGACGCCAGCCGATTGGAAGCAGCATTTTCAGCCTAGGTGGGGCAAACTCATCAGTTCCAAGCAAAGCTACGACCCCGACAATATCTTGGCACCTGGACAAGGGATTTTTGTCTAGAGGTTGGTGGGAGCGATCGTTTTGGAGTTAGGCAATTCGCTAAAGTGCGTTTGGATCAATGCCTCGCTCTCGCAACTTTGCTAGCAGGAGATCCTTTTGCCGCCGCTCATCTTCGGCCTGCTGCTGAGCTATCTCTACTTGCTGCTGGGCTACTTCCACCTGCTGTTGAGCAAGTTCTGCGGCCTCCTGGGGACTAGATACGAGTTTCCCGTCGGCAGTGAAGAAGCGCAACTTGTCTTCGTAAATTCCTAGATAAAGTCCAAGTTGCTGGCTCCAGAGCCATCCCTGAGGATTCGGTTCAATGGCTTGATATTGACCACTGGTGAGGAAGAAGCCCGCAAATTCTAGTGTCTCAGGGGCAAACCAAAAGTAGTCTGGTGTACGAAAAGTATCCTGATACAACTGCTTTTTCAAGCCTCGATCGGTTGCAGCAGTGCTACCCGAAAGAATTTCTACAATCACGTTAGGGTACTTGCCGTTTTCTTCCCAAATCACCCAGCTTTTACGAGGCTTACGTTCTGTGCCTAAAACCACAAAAAAGTCTGGCCCTCTAAAATCTCTCGATTTGATTTGCTGAGGGCTGTAGTAGATCGTCAAGTTGCCGCTAGCGTAAAAGTCATTGCGTGCCGTAGGCCCTCCTTCGCGCCACAACCATTCCAAGCACTGAATCAGCAGCACCATTTGCCGCAGATGTAAATCTGTTTCCCAGGGAGGCTCGTCACTCAACAGGTCACTGGGCGGAAAGACAATCTCTTCCCACTCATCATTGGTAGGGGTGAAATCTTTGGCAATGGACATTGCAGTTAGCCAGAGTCCAGTTGATTAGAGTTTAACCTATAGGGCGATCGCGGTTCTATTTTGATTCGGGCGATCGCTCTCGCTAAATAATTTTGTTGAACTGCGTCAAACTTTTGCTTCTGCTGATCAAGTGGGTAACTTAACCGTCTTCAACATCAGTGGAAAGAACTATCGACTGATTACATACATTGACTACCAAACTAAGAAAATTTTTATCCGGCACATCTTAACTCATGCCGACTACGACAAGGGACATTGGAAAAATGACCCGTGGAATCAGTAACACTATTTCCTACATGGAACTACTACAATCTTTTCCTCCTCGACCAATCAAATCTGAGGCGGAAATGTTAGCGGCTCAAACGGTGATTGACTCGTTGATCGATCGCGGAGAGTTAACACCTGATGAACAAGATTACCTCAATCTCTTGGGCACACTTGTGTATGAATATGAGCAAACCCAAGAACTTATTCCTGATATCTATGGAGTAGAGCTGCTCAAGGTATTAATCGAGGAGCAAGACCTTCGCCAGAAAGACTTAGTGCCCATTTTTAAGACAGAATCTATTGTGTCCGACATCCTCAAAGGTCGCCGGAAGCTAACAGTTAATCACATTAAAGGATTGGCAGAATTTTTTCATGTCTCCTCCGCTGTGTTCTTTCCACAATAGAGAGCAGCCGTGAGCTAAGGCTTATCCGTCCAGCCCCAGCGATCGCAGTTCTATTTGCTTCGAGCGATCGCCTCCTCACCCCGTAACTCTCTTGATTACAAAAGACTTAGGTTTCCTGAGATTTGAGAACTCGGTGATCGCGCCAAGACCCAGGTGATACAATCGTTAACCAAGCTAGGGGTGCCTGGAGAGTCAGGCTGAGATCAGACCCTTAGAACCTGAACCTGGGTAATACCAGCGGAGGGAAGCTGTTTATCGAGGAACTCAATATGCGGACAGAATGGATCGCGAAGCGTCGCGGGCAGAGCAATGTGTCTCAAATGCACTACGCCCGTCAAGGAATCATCACAGAAGAGATGAGCTATGTCGCCAAGCGCGAGAATCTTCCAGCCGATCTGATTCGGGATGAAGTGGCACGGGGTCGGATGATTATTCCGGCGAACATCAACCACACCAACCTGGAACCAATGGCGATCGGCATTGCCTCGAAGTGCAAAGTCAACGCCAACATTGGTGCATCCCCCAACTCCTCCAACATGGACGAAGAAGTTGCCAAGCTACACCTAGCAGTGAAGTATGGCGCTGACACGGTGATGGACTTGTCCACTGGGGGCGGCAACTTAGACCAGATTCGCACCGCCATCATTAATGCTTCACCTGTACCAATTGGCACCGTTCCTATCTATCAAGCGTTGGAATCGGTTCACGGCAATATTGAGCAACTCACTCCCGATGATTTCCTGCATATCATCGAGAAGCATGCCCAACAGGGTGTGGATTACATGACGATTCACGCTGGGATTTTGATTGAGCACTTGCCGCTTGTCAGAAATCGGATTACGGGGATTGTGTCGCGTGGTGGTGGCATCTTGGCGCGGTGGATGTTGGCCCATCACAAGCAGAACCCCCTCTACACCCATTTCGACGACATCATTGAGATCTTCAAGCGCTACGATGTCTCTTTCAGCTTGGGTGACTCGCTGCGTCCCGGTTGCACCCACGATGCCTCCGACGAAGCACAACTCGCTGAACTCAAAACTCTGGGTCAACTAACGCGCAAAGCTTGGGAACATGATGTTCAGGTAATGGTGGAAGGTCCGGGTCACGTACCAATGGATCAAATCGAGTTCAACGTCCGTAAGCAAATGGAAGAGTGCTCAGAAGCGCCCTTCTATGTGCTGGGGCCACTGGTGACTGATATCGCACCGGGTTACGACCACATCACCTCGGCGATTGGGGCGGCAATGGCAGGTTGGTACGGCACCGCCATGCTTTGCTACGTCACCCCCAAAGAACACTTGGGCTTGCCCAATGCCGAAGACGTTCGTAACGGTTTGATTGCTTACAAGATTGCAGCTCACGCAGCGGATATTGCCCGTCATCGTCCAGGCGCTCGCGATCGCGATGATGAACTCTCTCATGCTCGCTACAACTTTGACTGGAACCGCCAGTTTGAGTTGTCGCTTGACCCAGAGCGAGCCAAAGAGTACCACGACGAAACCCTGCCCGCCGACATCTACAAAACCGCTGAGTTTTGCTCTATGTGTGGTCCTAAGTTCTGCCCCATGCAGACTAAGGTCGATGCGGATGCCCTCACCGAGCTAGAGAAGTTCCTCGCCAAAGAACCTGTCAGCCCAGGCTAATTAGCCTGTCCAATACATTTATTTGGCCTAATTTTAGGAAAGATGAGAGTCCCTGTGATTTCAGTGGTGATTTCAGTTCTCTCATCTTTTCCTAAATACCAAGGGCGGGTTTAGCTAGAAGAACTTACCGAGGTTGATACGCCATCTACAGAACCTGCCCCTACAGCAACCAGTCATTGACTTGGTTCTGATAACTTTCGAAGGCCATCCCACAGACACAACATGGAAAATACGGCTGGACTGGACTGGATCTTAGGCGGGCTCGCGATCGCCATCCTCGCTGGAGCCTTGCTGATGCTATTTGGCGGTGTCCTGGCAATGAACAAAAAGTAGAACTTCCAAACCACTAAACCACTTTTGGAGGGGGTCTGGGGGACGCAACCGTCCCTCAGCGGGAGTTTGAGGGCAGGTGCCCTCAAGGTCTTGGTTTTCTCAAGCAACCCCTATTTCTCCAAAAACCCCACAAACGGCCTAAAAAACGACACCAACTCCCCCCGACTCACCACCAAAGTTGGAAACGATCGCTCCCCGTAATCTTGGCCTACTTGCAGCGGAAAAATCGACTCCGATTCCAGAGGCACCCAGGTTGCTCCACCCGCCTGTGCGATCGCCCATACTGCTGCAATATCCCAGATTTTTGGAGTTGCCTCTACTGCCCCCAGAGTCGAACCCAGCGCCACAGTCAGCAGATTGTAAGTCGCCACCCCCAACATGCGAATCTTGCAAGGAAAGCGATTTTGCATCACCGCTGTACTACGAGCACACAAGCTAAAAAAGTGATTCCGCGAAGGCTCATCTGCGCTGCTGTGAATTGGCTGACGATTCAGAAACGCCCCAGTCGGCCCACTTAGCCCAGAATCACCATACCAAAACCCATGAAATGATTGCCCTAGTGTCGGCAAATGCACATACCCAAACACAGGTGTCCCGCGATATAGCAATCCCAAAGAAATCCCCCAGAGCGGAATGCCACGAGCAAAGTTGGTCGTGCCATCGATCGGGTCAATAACCCAGCACCATTCTGTTCCCGGAAAAATGTGCTCCACCTCTTCACTCAGCACCCCATGCTCCGGAAAAGCCGCCGCGATCGCCTCTCGCAATTCCTGGTCAGCCCATTGGTCGGATTGCGTGACTAAGCTACCATCAGCTTTTTCTGCCGCTTGCGCTTGACCAAAATCTGCTAGCAACTGTTGACCCACTCTCGCCGTCGTTGCCTCAGCAAAGTCCAGAATCGTCGTCCAAAAATCAGTCATTAATCCAGCTCACCTTCTAGCACCGCTGCGATCGCCTGTTTAGCATTGCTGCGAAATTCTTGCACATTTACCCGCCCCAAAAACCAAACTGCCAACACCATGCCCAAAGCTTGCAGTGCAAACACCAGACCATAAGCAAAAACTAAATTGCTGAACAGTTTCTTGCCTAGGTCGAGTACCGCTCCGCCTGTCACTGTTGCTAGCGCTCTGGCCATTGCCTGAGATAAACCCCAAGCGCCAATAAAAGTGCCTGCCGTTTCTGCTGCCGTGAGATCGAGCATCAAACTGATCGCTCCAGTTGTGGTGATTCCAGAGGCCAAGCCGAACAAGAACAAAGCAGCTTGGAGCAGTTTGGCATTTTGACTAAAGCCCGACGAAATAATCAAAAGAAAACTCAATGCCACCAAAAAGCAACCCCAACGAGTCGTCTTCTGCTTGCCCAGACGCGGCACTACAAGAAAGCCTGTGGAACCAATGCCCAACAGCGTGCCCAGCCCCCAAAAAGCATTCAGCCTCGTGGTTTCTGAGATCTGCATCTGGAATACCTGCGCTCCGTAAGGCTCCAGCACAGGTTCCTGCATAAACAAGCTAATTGTCATTACCAGGAGAAAGGTGAAAAACAGCCCAGTCTGCCGATTGGCGGTCAAAATCTTCAGGGCACGACCAAAGGTAATGCTATCTTCGCGATCGACCAAGCTGGAGCGAGAAGCGTAGCAGGAGTACTTCTTCTCCACCCCCACCGTTGCCAGCAACGCCAAACCAAACACTGCTGCTGGAATAATCATAAATATGCGGTTGATCGACGCTTGTACAGTCGCGATCGGAGCATCCAAGGCCAGTGGTTTCAGCGCCACACTGATGATGATGGCTCCAATCACAATGCCGACCATCAGCATCGACCAAACAATGCCTACTAGCTTAGAGCGGTTATTTTCATCTGAGACATCTACTAATAAGGCGGCAAAGGGGGTCGAGCTAGAACTTAGCGCCAAGCCATAAAGGGCAAAAACTAACCCTAGCAGCCCTACCCAAGCATAGGTTTGAGGAGTCCAGCCTTGAGTTTGCAAGCTAATGCCTAATTGCCACATCACCTGTACTGCTAAGAAAGAGGCGATCGCAAACAAGGCAGCCCCTACCCAGACATAACCTGTGCGGTGATGGCCTAAAAACGGTTTGGAGTCAGACATCTGGCCAAACCAAACTCGCGCTGGAGCCACAAACTGATGCATGGCGATCGCCCCAGCCGTCACTAGAGCGGGAACCTTCAGCTCCTCAATCATCACGCGATTCAGGACGCCCAATGTGAGCAGAGACATAATGCCTAAGCCCATCTGAAACAGCCCTAACCGGAACATGGTCAATAAATTAATCTGAGAGATTGCTGCTGTACTAGCTGATGGCTCTAAGTTTTCGGTTGAAAAATCATCTGTTTCCATATCTGCTAAAAAGTTGATTAGAACAATATTGACCAGCTGGTAACAATAGCTTTCTTTCTCAAGATAGAGGCTTCAAGCTGCCTTTTAGGGGGCGAATACTGAGATCTAGGATTTTTACAGCCCTTAGGTTCTATCTTTAGGCAGAATCAAAACTGTATAGAAATCTTAGAACGCTTACCTCAACGCCCCTCCAGCCTTTTCGTAGAACGTTACACTCTAAGCATGTAACGAAAAGTGAAGGGTTTAAGGGTCAGCGCATGCAAACAATTAAGCTTGGTCCGACCGGACCAGTTGTGCCTGCTTTAGGAATCGGGACATGGGCTTGGGGAGATAAGCTGTTTTGGAACTACGGCAGTCATTATGGCTCGACCGAGGTGGAATCCGCTTTCCAAGCTGCCCTAGAAGCGGGTGTCAACTTCTTTGACACAGCCGAGGTTTATGGGTTTGGTGAGTCGGAAAAGCTGCTAGGGCAGTTTATGCAGCAAACTCAGCAACCTGTGCAGATTGCCACCAAATATGGCCCCGCTCCTTGGCGCATTGGCGGGCAATCTGTCGCTGATGCTCTGACGGAAAGCTTGAAGCGGTTACAAGTAGACCAAGTGGCACTTTACCAAGTTCACTGGCCTTTCGCCTTCCTGATGAGCCAATCCACCCTAATGAATGCCTTAGCCGACGAAGTGCAGCGAGGCAGAATTGCCGCCATTGGCGTGAGTAACTACTCGGCTGAGCAGATGCAGGAAGCACACAGAATTCTGGCTGCGCGGGGTGTCCCTTTAGCCGTGAATCAAGTCCGCTATTCCCTGATCACTCGGCAAATTGAAGCCAACGGCATTTTGGATGCAGCTCGGCAACTGGGTGTGACGATCCTGGCCTATAGTCCCCTAGCTCAAGGCTTGCTGACTGGCAAATACACCGTGGAGAATTACCAAGAGCCTACCGGAGCCCGCCAATGGGATTCTCGCTTTAGCCGCGACGGTCTCCAGAAACTTGCGCCTGTGATCGATCTTCTCCAAGATCTAGGCACCAAGTATGGGCGTACCCCAGCTCAAGTCGCACTCAACTGGCTCATTGCTCAAGGGGGAGTCATTCCAATTCCAGGCGCGAAGAACGCCAAACAAGCCCAACAGAATGCGGGGGCTTTAGGCTGGACGCTCAGCGATGAAGACGTGATGCAACTCAATAAAGTGAGCCATTCTTGGCGCAGTTAGGGACTTAGTTAAGCAGGATCTGGCGATCGCTTTTCAGCCCTGTTTCCAAAGGGAGCGATCGCCCCAATTTCTTTAGAGCTTGGTATCCAATAATACTTTGCCTGACTAACTAATTTGATGGATGTAGGAAAGATCCACTACACCAAAGTTAGTGCTAAGGGCTACATTGAGGTTCTCCAACGCCTGAATTAGCCAATGCACCCCTTCACGAGCACAAGCCTCATAATGATTGAACAAAATAGAGAAGCGCTTCTCAAGATAGGGTCTCACCTTGCGGCAAAGCAACACAATCTTTAGTAGCAAGCCTGTGGCAGTGGTGGCCCCTAAGTTTGTAATTAGATCAACAAACACGAAATGGTTGGGGCGTTGGGCACTTTCTACGACCAAGAAGTTGAGTAAATAAGCACAAGTTCTGATTAGCAGAAACTCATTTAACGGCTGATCATGGTTATCTGGCAAAGTATTTCGCAGATGCAGGTAAAGCTGATTGTTAAATTGCCGCTTGCCATACTCTGGATCAATGGTGTCTACGATGTACTCGTACAAGTCGTCCTTAAAGGTTGCATAGGATCGCGTGTACTTGGTATGTAGCAGAAAGCGTTGAGCTAAATCTCGATAGGAAGCATCCCCATCGACACGACCTGCAAATTGTTGCAGAGCCTGGTAGAGTTCTTCGTCGCTTAATAGGGTGGGATTCTTCACCGCTTGAATTTGGCGGGCTTCTATTAAGGTCGGTGACAAGCGAATGATTTGAGACTGCCGCACTCGATAGGTGACGTACTGCGACAGGTCCACTTCAAATTGTCGCTGCACCTGAGTTTGAATTTGACGGATCGTTTGCTGATGCTCGTAAGAACTATCTTCACTCAGCAAGCAGTGGTCATACAGGTAGGGATAGCGCCGAATCAGCGTTCCTAGAGAGCGGTTATCTTGAGGCTGAGCTTCATTGGTTTGAATAATCACTCGCGCTAAACGGCGCAAGGTAGCACAGTGCTCGCTTTGGCAAAACAAGGCCACGAGTTCCCTTAACCGTCTCACTGATTTGGTGCGAGATACCTCAGTAATCGGGCGGATCGAAGGGGCCTCAAACAGAGCGACCAATTCTAAAATTGCCTGCTGCAACTGCGATCGCGTCTGCCAACGGTTGATCAAAATGTGGCAGCAACGATTTAAGACAAACTTGAATTCTTGTTCTGCCAGCTTAGAGGTAATTAGCTGATCGAGCGCAACGGTAATTTCGCGTTCTGGATAGCCAATGCCATCAATAAAAAGTGACTGAAAGCGCCCTAGTAACTGCTGAGGCGACTCATGCTCAACACAGAAGAGCATGTGGTCATAAAGCTTCTGCTCCTCTGGGGAAATTTCTCGATTGTATTGGCCTATCCAAGTAGTCACGTTAGTTTGCGCTCCCACACCTGGTAAAGGAGGCTAAGCGGGAATTTATGATGCTTGATATTAAGAGCGAATAGAGAATTTCCGTAGATACTGAGGAAAAATCCCGGTTTACAAAAAGGGCTTGTAAACTTCAATACTGCCTTGATCCTAGTACTTTCCCATCCTACTGGGCGAGATCACTGGTCAATGTGACTGAAATCACTAATCGCTTAAAGATTCAGTAAAGTTTTCAGTCCTTTGAAGTCTACAAGTTAACTGCTTTTTTGACCAGACTTCCTGTGTTGTAGCGAGCTACAGGAAGGGCAATTAGCGCTGAAAACCTTGTAGGCACATGATGGAATAGTGATTTTATTTATTCCCATTAGGCAATACATCCACAACTCAGTCTTTTCCGGAAAGATTGACCTAAATTTATCAAAAATTTTTAGAGCCCGGTTGAGGTCACATTATCTGTGGGTAGGAATCTGTGGGTAGGAGCAGGCAACGGTATGATCACAGCTAGTTTAGTTTCAAGCACTGCATCTTATGCCTTGTCGTGTCACCCTATCCCAGCTCGTAGAGATTCTGCACGCCACACCTCTCAACCTCTCTAGCGCAGATTTGGCGCAGCAAGCAACAGGCATTGGTACCGATACTCGCAGTCTTCAACCCGGAGAAGTGTTTGTTGCTTTGCGGGGTGAAAGGTTCGATGGACATAGATTTGTCGGTGCCGCTCTAGACCAAGGTGCGATCGCGGTAATTGTGGATCAAGCTTACGAGGAAACTCCGCCACGGGAAAAGACCGGGGTTTTGCCACTGCTCCAAGTGCCAGATACGTTACAGGCGTATCAAGCGATCGCGCGGTGGTGGCGAGACCAATGTGCAATTCCAGTGGTTGCTGTGACGGGATCAGTGGGCAAAACCACCACGAAGGAACTGATTGGCGCGGTGTTGGCAACCCAGGGACGAGTGCTGAAAACGCAAGCCAATTACAACAACGAAATTGGAGTGCCGAAAACTCTACTAGAACTAGAGCCAGAGCATGACTATGCCGTGATTGAGATGGGCATGCGAGGTCCGGGAGAAATTGCTCTGCTAACGCAAATTGCGCGGCCTGATATTGCGGTGATTACCAACGTGGGGACGGCCCATATTGGACGACTAGGCTCAGAGGAGGCGATCGCGCAAGCCAAATGTGAGCTGCTAGCGGAAATGGCTCCCACGGGAATCGCAATTCTCAATCACGACAGCCCTCTGTTATTGCCGACTGCCGCGACGCTCTGGTCGGGTAAAACTATCAGCTATGGTTTAGCGGGTGGGGATTTTCAAGGACAGTTAGTCGATGTCAATACCCTAACCGTAGAGGGGATAGAGTTTCCCTTGCCCTTACCGGGGCAACACAATGCTCTCAATTATTTGGCTGCTCTCGTGGTTGCCAAATGCTTGAATATTAGCTGGGAAGCATTGCAGGCAGGTTTGGCGGTTGATTTACCCAGTGGTCGTGC
This sequence comes from Trichocoleus desertorum ATA4-8-CV12, assembly GCA_019358975.1. Lineage (NCBI taxonomy): Bacteria > Bacillati > Cyanobacteriota > Cyanophyceae > Leptolyngbyales > Trichocoleusaceae > Trichocoleus > Trichocoleus desertorum. Next base: position 34,620 of record JAHHIL010000026.1, on the reverse strand, counting down.
CAAACGCCATGAGCTACCAAATGATGTGGTGATTTTGGACGAGACTTACAACGCTGGGCTGGAGTCGATGATTGCGGCTTTGCAGCTGCTGGCTCAAACTCCGGGTCAGCGTCATATTGCTGTGCTGGGCACGATGAAGGAGTTGGGGGAGCGATCGCCGGAGTTTCACCAGCAAGTAGGGGCGATGGCAGCGCAACTGGGCTTAGACTATTTGTTGATTTTGGCTGATCCAGCGGAAAGTGCCGCGATGGTGGCTGGAGCGGTGGGAGTGGCGACGGAAGAGTTTGATGGGCATGAGGCGGTGGTGGAGCGGTTAAGGCAGTTGGTGCAACCGGGCGATCGCTTGTTGTTTAAGGCATCAAGGGCGGTGGCATTGGATCGGGTGGTGGATGGTTTTTGTCAGGAGTTGAAAGTGAATTCTTTGTCGTAGTTAGTTGGTGGTCTGAGTTTAGATTTTGAAATCCGAACCCTTGAGGGCACCTGCCCTCAAACTCCCGCTGAGGGACGGTTGCGTCCCCCAGACCCCCTCCAAACGAAGCTATTTGTGGGTGTTTCGAGCCTGTGTCTTTATTTCTTTTCGAGCTTGTGTCTTTATTTCTGAAGTTGTAACTCTTGGCTCTTGGCTTCTAACTCCTCTCCCCTCACTCCTCTCTTTTCATCCTTCATCCTTCCTCCCTCATCCTTCCTAAATCCCATGACTTTTGCCAATTACCCAATGGCGGCGGAAAAATCGCGATAGGGTGGTTTCTTCTAGGGATAGGTAGATGGGGCGACCGTGGGGGCAGGTGTGGGGGCGGCGGGTTTGTTGCCACTGATCAAGCAGGGTTTGCATCTCTGGCAGGGTAAGGGGGGTGCCGTTGCGGATGGCGCTGCGGCAGGCGGTGGCAATGAGCGCGGATTCTAGGTCGCCGCCTAAGCTAAGTTCCCAGAGGGCGGCGGCACAGTCTTCGCGTTTGGCTAATAGGTCTGGGCCTGTCCGTACTGCCCACAGTTGTTCGCCGAATTGTTCTACTTCTAGCCCTAGGCGTTGTAGTTGTTCGCGCTGGGGGGCTGAGAGTTGGTTAAGAACGACGGGAGGGTCTAGAGGAACTAGATGCCAACGATCGCACAGTTGCTCATACAGGACGCGCTCATGGGCGATATGCTGCTCTATCAACCACATCCCGGCAGGATGCTCGACCACAATATAGGTGTTGCTGACTTGGGCGACGGCTCTGAGTTCTAGAAGCTGCGAAGGGAGGGGTTGCTTGGCTTCGGCTGTATTTGGAGTTTCAGGATTTGAAGTTTCAGGTTCTACAGGAATGGTACGGCTGACTTGATAAACGCCATCGGCTTCGGCTACTTTCAATAGCTGCCCGATTCGCTCTGATTGGTAAGACTCTGTGAGCTGAGCAGGGCTGAAGTGGAGGGCTTGGGCGATCGCTTGGGTGATGGCCTCTTGCCAATTGCTTAAATGATGCAGATATACTTCAGCTTTAGCGGGGTGACGGTTCCAATCGATTTGGTCGGAAGGGACTTGCAAGTGGACGAAGCAAACAGGGTAGCGATCGCGAGGCAGGGTGCGGCGAAAGGCGGCGAGAATGGTTTGCTCTAGTTCTGGAGCCTTGACGATGCGGCCATTGATGGCGACTCGGACCCAATCGGGGCGGCGACGATGGCAACGGTCTGGTAGACCCAGTACGAGTTGGAGGTTTTCTGGGCTGGCAGAATTGGAAGTTGGTGTGTCTAGATTGGGGGCGCTTCTGGGGTTGGTGATCGCTAGAGCATGTAGGTCACTGAGATGGCTACTTCGTAAAATCTGGGCTAAGACGGGCTTGGCATCTTCTCCTGACCAAATCGAGAACCAAGGGCGATCGTTTTGTTCGACTTGCCAGGTGACGTGGGGGTGACAGAGAGCAATCTGCTGAATGGTGAGCTGAATCAGGCGCAGTTGCTGCGTGGGGGAGGGCAGTCCTTCTCGACGGGCGGGCCAGATGCCAAACAAGTTGCTGGCGGTGATGACGGTGCCAGGGGCGATCGCGACAGGTTCGACTCGGACTGGCTCGCCTTGGGTGTTGTAGCTGACTTGCCAGCCTGCTTGATTGCTGTGGAGCCGACTCAAAACTTCTAGTTCTGCCAACTGAGCTAAGCTATGTAATGCTTCACCCCGAAACCCTAAGCTGGTGATCTTCCACAGGTCTTCGCTCACCTGAATTTTGCTGGTACTGTGGGGCGTTGCAGCTTGTTTCAGATCAGTCAAATCCATGCCAGAGCCGTTATCTGCAACTCGGACTCGCCATTGCTCTGGCCAGAGCGCGATCGCGATCCGAGTTGCTCCTGCATCTAGGGCATTTTCGACTAATTCCCGCACAACTGCTGCCAGAGAATCGATCACTTCTCCAGCCGCGATTAAATGAACTACCTCTAGAGGCAGGGTCTGAATTCTGGGTGCCATAGATCCAGTTTAAAGGACAGATTCGTCAGAGTGGAGCTAGGTTTTGAGTACGATCGCCTCGCTTTTGGCGGCATCTGGAAACGGCGCGATCTGCCCAAAGGGAGAACTTTTCGACCTTACTACTCAGGGGGGATCGATTGCTTCTAGCTTGCCATTACAGTTCAAGTGATGTGATTTGATTAAAAAGTTCGTTATGGAAAATATGCAAGATAAAGCTAAAAGTGCTGTAGATAATGCTGCCCATGCTGCGGATAAGGCAACCCACAAGGTAGCAGACGCTATTGACCATGCTAAAGATGCTTTGCCCAATGTCACTCCTACCCCTCCTGGATTGAAAGCTGAGTCTTCGGTGCATGACCTCAAGTCTCGCTTGGAGTGGGGCGAACCTGCTCTGACGATTTTGGATGCTCGCGATCGCGAAAGCTTTAATGCCAGCCATATCACCGGAGCCATGTCTATGCCGATGGACGTGCTGGTAGATTGGGCCAAGTCTAGCCTAGAGCCTAACCGGGACATTTATATTTATGGCAGCAGTGATCAAGAAACCGCTCAAGCTGCACAGGTACTCCAAGGTGCTGGTTTCTTTAACGTTGCTCAAATAAAAGGTGGATTGGAAGCGTGGAAAGCAATAGATGGCGCAACGGATGGCACCATTGATTCCCAAACTCCTCCTGGCCCCGAAGGCTACAACGTGATCTCTGCGATCGCCAACCATACTCAGAAGCAAGAAATCGATTTCCAATAATTAAGCATTGAATCCTTGCTGCGTCTAGGGTCTTGCTTGAAGCGATGGATTGATTCGGGGCTGCCTTTAGGTGATGCCCCATTTTTGATTTTTGGTGCCTGCCTGCTAGATGCAAGGCAATAGATTAAGTCAAGGCTTTAAAGTCAAGGTTTCTACATAAAATTTTGCAGCTTACAAAATCAGTTGTTAGATTGCAAGCAAAGCCACTTGCCATTCACCCTCATGGACGCGTTCTTTAGCCTTCTCCCTCGGCCTCCAGCGCTACGCTCCAAGTCCCGCGTTTACGATCTCAAAGCTCGCCTAGATTGGGGTGAACCCGCACTGACCATTATTGATGTGCGCGATCGCAGCCAATTTAACCTCAGTCACATCACGGGTGCCATCTCCATGCCCCTGCCCGAGCTTCCCGCCCGCACCTTGGATTGCCTAGAATTCAATCGCGATTTGTACATCTACGGCGACATTGACGAAGAAGCCGCCGAAGCCGCCGCTAAGCTGCGAACCGCCGGATACCACAATGTCTCAGAGTTGCGGGGTGGATTGCCTGCCTGGAAAGCAGTAGGTTATCCGATTGAAGCAACACTAACAACCTTTCAAGCTGGAAAATCGTCATAGCCAATAATGTTGACCTCTCCCCAAACCCCTCTCCGACACGGCGAGAGGCTTTGAATTTGGCTCCCCTTCCCTACTAGGGAAGGGATTGGGGGGTTAGGTTTCAATACGATTTGCACTCAGCAAGTCACGCCCCCTAGCTGGCTAGAGGTTAGTGTTCAAACAAATCTTTATATTGCAGCAAATCTAGGGTAACAATGGTTGGCAAACAGTTAAAGCACTGCTGGGCTAACTCCCACCGCTCTTCTCGCTGCAACATGGCTGTGAGCTTTTGACGCACGCTCAAGAGATAGCGCACATCATTGGCAGCGTAGCGCAGTTGAGCGTCAGATAAATTGGCTGCATTGCCCCAATCTGAGCTTTGAGCACTTTTGTCCAATTCCACACTCTCTAACTCTTGCACCACATCTTTCAAGCCATGGCGTGGAGTGTAGGTGCGGGCTAGTTTACTGGCAATTTTGGTGCAGAAAACGGGTGAAGTTTGAATGCCTAAATTATGCTTCAGCGTAGCGATATCAAACCGAGCAAAGTGAAACACCTTTGTCACCGTTGGCGCTTCTAGCAATTGCTGGAGATGGGGAGCCTCAGTTTGGCCCCGCTCGATTCGCACCCCTGCCCCGCGACCTTGTGAATCGCAAAGTTGCACCAAGCAAAGCCGATCACGGTGGGGCAGCAGGCCCATCGTTTCTGTATCGACGGCGATCGCTTCGACGGGTAAATATTGCTGTAACGCTGCTTCAGGTAAATCGCGATCGTAAACCTGAAAGTCTTCAAAATCCATCGCTCAACTGCTCATAAACAAAGTGCCCTGAACCGCAGCAGCAGCAGGGCACCTCATTATTGTATGAGTTACGAGAACTTGAGACTATCCGTTAACGGGAACGGATAAAGATTTGGGTCAAGTAGTATTCGCCTTTGGCGTTTTTGGCGACACCGATGCCGCTGACGTTGTAGTTGCCTTCAATGTTGGTGCGGTGTCCATTACTTTTAATCCAGCCTTGCACTGCTTTACTGGCAGGGTCGTTAAAGCCTTGATTATAGGCCACGTTTTCAGCCGCACCTCTGTATGCCACTGTTTTGGCGATCGCCGCGACTCTCGGCTGAAATCCATTATGGCTAAAGGGCACTTTACCATTAGCCATGCTTTGGCTATGTTTGCGAGATTGCTCCGCGATCGCCGCGTTCCAAGTTAAGGCAGGTAAGCCCTTGGAGGCACGGTACTTGTTGATTTGGTCAAAAGCAGATTTCTCAATGGCACTGAGAGAACTAGCAGTCGTTGGTGTCTGAGCAATTAGTGGGGTGTGTGAGTTCGCAGGCTGAAGCGTGCGACTAATAGGTTTGGTGACAGCAGGGGCAGGATTTTGAGTGGTGAGGGCTCCTGCCAATCCGCCTGTCATCACGACAGCACTGCAAGCAATCCCAGTCAGAAGGGGTCGCATCATGAAACATGGCTCCTATGTGATCTAGAGCAAGTTAAAAAGGGTAGATGAGGTGCGTAGAAACCTGAAAAGTCAAGCTTTGAGGAGAGAAAAGTTTCTCAAGCTGACACCCAATCTATTCGGACTTGCAACTAGAACAATGGTTCCCAAATTAGCGATCGCTTGCGAGGGCGTAGCCCTTATCGCGCCTCTCAAGATAACCCACCGTAGGGGCGAAGCATTCGGGCAAGAGTCTTTGCAGTTGTCCAAAGTACTGTTATCGAATGCTTTGCCCCTACGCCATGCAGAATTGTTGGGTTGTTATTCCCTAGGAATTCTGTTCATCTAGCTTCAAGTATTTGATCACGCTCTGTACGTCCTTGTCACCTCGACCAGAGCAGTTAATCACAATGCGGGGGCTACCTTCGAGTTGAGGGCAAAGGTGCTCTAAGTAGGCGATCGCGTGAGAGGTTTCCAAAGCGGGAATAATTCCTTCTAGCTTAGAAATCAATTGAAAACCTTCCAGCGCTTCTTGATCCGTAATGCTGTAGTACGCTGCCCGACCGCTGTCCTTGAGGTAGCTGTGCTCAGGGCCAACGCCAGGGTAGTCTAAACCTGCGCTAATCGAATGTGGCTCAATTACCTGGCCGTCCTGGTCTTGCAACAGATAGCTCATCGCCCCGTGCAATACCCCTACCCGTCCGCGAGTTAACGTCGCCGCATGTTTCTCCGTGTCCACACCTTCCCCAGCCGCTTCAATACCAATGAAGCGCACACTGGATTCATTCACAAATTCGTGGAATAGACCCATTGCATTCGAGCCACCGCCCACACAAGCCAACAGAATATCAGGCAAGCCACCCCACTTTTCTTGGCACTGCGCCCTAGTTTCTTGACCAATCACCGCTTGGAAGTCGCGCACAATCATTGGGTAAGGATGGGGGCCAGCGACCGAACCGAGGATGTAGTGAGTATTCTCCACATTCGTCACCCAGTCCCGAATCGCCTCCGAAGTCGCATCTTTGAGCGTGCCTGTCCCCGAAGCCACCGGACGCACTTCCGCACCCATCAACCGCATCCGGAACACATTCAGGGCTTGCCGCTCCATATCGTGCACCCCCATATAGATGATGCACTCCAGACCAAACCGAGCGCAGACTGTCGCTGTCGCCACCCCATGCTGCCCCGCGCCAGTTTCAGCAATAATCCGCTGCTTACCCATCCGCTTTGCTAGCAGCGCCTGAGCCAAAGAATTATTGATCTTGTGGGCACCCGTGTGGTTTAAGTCTTCGCGCTTCAGATAAATCTGCGGGCCACTCCCATCCGGGCGGGCATACCGAGTCGTTAACCGTTCCGCGAAGTAAAGCGGGCTGGGTCTTCCTACGTAATCCCGCATCAGTCCTTGTAGCTCCTGCTGGAACTCCGGATCATTGCAATACTGATGAAACGCCGTTTCTAACTCACTCAGCGCTGGCATCAGCGTTTCCGGCACATACTTACCCCCAAACTGACCAAATCGCCCCAGGGCATCAGGCCGCTGAGCAGACGTGATCACTTCAGCAAGATTATCGATCGCAGATTGATGGGTAGAAGAGAGAGGAGTACGTGTCACAGAGCTAGCGCAGTGATGGGATAGGTTTCATTATAGGAAATCCCACTAGTTCTGAAACAGCGATCGCGGGAAAATGGACAAGCGATCGCTCAAGCCTTGAAGCAAGCTGAGATTACTGTTGCCGTTGGTAATCCTCGTCAAGTGTAAAACCTTGCCAAAGCAATCGCAAAAGCAAACTCGCAAGGGGCGATCGCAAGAGCAACAAGCCAGTCCAAAAATGAGAAGCTTGTTTACAAATTCAACACAGGAACCTTCGTCTTTTAGTTCTGTCTCTTGGTAGGGTATAGGACTGGCCTACAGGAAGAGCAAAGGGCTATAGCTCCTACAGTACATTGCAGTTCAAGCAAAATACGGGACGGAAGTACGGAGATCCCCTCCATCTTGTTTCTCCGGAAGTGCCGATGTTGCTTGTATAATTCAGCCATCTTTTCTGAAAAAACATTTCAAAACTTAACACTTGTTCTTGCATTTTTTAACAAAGGATCATAAAAGCAGCTATGGAAAGTAGAAGATTGACCCGATTGATCAAGTTCTTGCGAGAGGAGCTAGCAGTGCCCGCTGCGGCGATCGCCATTGGTTTACGCCATCGGGAGCAAGATATGAGCCAGTTACCCATGATTCTTTGGCAGTACGGGTTAATCACCCTCGACCAGCTCAATCGTGTATTCGACTGGATGGAAACGGCATAGCGGATAACCACCCCTTCAGCAGGTTTACCCAGACGCTCTTTGACTTCTAGAATTCAAGCAATTGCTTTAAGAGAATCAAGAGCATTCACAAATGCCAATTAAAAAAGATCAGCCTCAACCCCCCCGTTCTCGCCAAATTAGCAATATTTTGCTATTGCTATCAGGCTTATTTTTGTTGGCAAACCTAGTTTTTCCCAATTTATTTGCCCCTCAAGTTCCGCGAGTCCCTTATAGCTTGTTCATTCATCAAGTTGATGAGCAAGAAGTTGCCAAGGCAGCGGTGGGCCAAAATGAAATTCGCTATCAGCTGAAAGGAGAAGGCGACCAACAGGGTCAAGTCCTCAGCACAACTCCCATTTTTGACCTCAACCTGCCCAAGCTTCTAGAAGAAAAAGGGGTTGAGTTTGGTGCAACGCCACCGTCTAAAAATGGCTGGATTAGCACCCTCATCAGTTGGGTGATTCCACCGCTGATTTTCATCGGTATCTGGCAATTCTTTATTGCCCGGAGTGCTGGTGGCTCTCAAGGAGGTGTACTCTCCATTGGCAAGAGCAAAGCCAAAGTTTATGTCGAAGGTGAATCTGCCAAAATCACGTTTGGGGATGTGGCAGGCGTCGAAGAAGCCAAAACTGAACTGGTAGAAATTGTCGATTTTCTCAAAAGTCCCGATCGCTTCCTGCAAATTGGTGCTCGCATCCCTAAAGGCGTGTTGCTGATTGGCCCTCCGGGTACAGGTAAGACCTTGTTAGCTAAAGCAGTTGCGGGTGAAGCTGGAGTGCCTTTCTTCAGTATCTCTGGCTCTGAGTTTGTCGAAATGTTTGTTGGCGTCGGTTCTTCTCGGGTCCGCGACCTATTTGAGCAAGCCAAGAAACAAGCCCCTTGCATCATCTTTATTGATGAATTAGATGCGATTGGCAAGTCCCGCGCCTCCGGTGGTTTCTACGGTGGCAACGATGAGCGGGAGCAAACCCTTAACCAGTTGCTGACTGAGATGGATGGCTTTGCTGCGGGTGGAGCCACTGTAATCGTACTAGCCGCCACTAACCGTCCTGAAAGCTTAGATCCAGCATTACTGCGTCCGGGACGTTTCGATCGTCAAGTGTTGGTCGATCGCCCAGACTTATCAGGTCGGGAAGAAATTCTTGGAATTCACGCCCAGAAAGTGAAGCTAGGCCCAGATGTAGACTTACGGGCGATCGCGACTCGGACTCCTGGTTTTGCGGGGGCAGACTTGGCTAACTTAGTCAACGAAGCTGCGCTCTTAGCCGCTCGTCAAAATCGTCAAGCCGTCGCCCAAGAAGACTTTGCTGAGGCGATCGAGCGTGTAGTAGCGGGCTTAGAGAAAAAGAGCCGCGTCCTCAACGAAAAAGAGAAAAAGATTGTGGCCTACCACGAAGTTGGTCACGCTTTAGTCGGTGCTCTCATCCCTGGCAGCGGTCGCGTGGAAAAAATCTCGATTATTCCTCGTGGCATGGCAGCGCTGGGTTATACCTTGCAGCTCCCTACCGAAGATCGCTTCTTAATGGATGAAGGCGAACTGCGCGGTCAAATTGCTACGTTGTTAGGCGGTCGCTCCGCAGAAGAAATTATCTTCGGTAGCATTACCACAGGCGCTTCCAATGACCTCCAACGTGCTACAGACTTAGCTGAGCGCATGGTTACCACCTACGGTATGAGCAGAGTTCTCGGCCCGCTCGCCTATGACAAAGGTCAACAGGGCATGTTCCTAGGGGGCGAAGGTATGAATCCTCGCCGCATGGTCAGCGAGAAAGTGGCTGAAGAAATCGATCGCGAAGTTAAGGATATTGTTGAAACGGCTCACCAACAAGCCCTCGATATTTTGAACCAAAACCGAGACTTGTTGGAGGCGATCGCCACTCAACTGCTAGAAACAGAAGTGATTGAAGGAGAGACGCTGCACAAGCTCTTAAGCCAAGTCAAATCAGCTAGCGACAAAATCCCTGCTGGCATTGCTTAAGCCCTTGCTAAGTAGCATCTAACTAGTGCAATTAGTGCAAAAGAGGCTGAATTACCTAAGTGCGGTAGTTCAGCCTCTTTTGCGGATCACTCACTTCAGCAAGCAGCATTGAACAACTCTAGAATTTCACGACAAAAGCCTTTTAGTTCTTCAGCGATCTCTGGCACTGGCTGTTTGGCTCCTTCAAAGCTCCAGTTTTCTACGGTGGAAAGTCGCCACTGTTTACCTTTATGGTCAAAACCCACGGCCTCTACCCCGATCGCTCGGCGGATTTTTGTTATAGGGTCTTGATAGAACCGAATTTGTACCAAAATACTGCGGCTTTGAAACAGACGGCTACGACCCGGAAAGTGAAAACCAATATCGATCGAATCGGGGTCTACTAACTCTCTCGTATCGGAATCATTCGCCCAAGGCTTGAGATCAGCTCTAGCATCAGGAAATTTGGTCTTAAATAAGTTAACCACCGTTGCGATTTTGCTGGCGGTTTCAAGGTTCAGGGCCTGCTCGGCTGCGTTCACTTGAACCACTCCTTCCGACGTACCAAAGGGATTATAGGCAATGGGATTTGGCAAGTAATTGTGCCCAATTGTTCAACAATGGGCAGACTGAAGTTGGCAAAACCACGATGCTAGATTTATTCGCATCATTGCAGATTAGCAGTTCAGCGCTGAACTATCAGGAGTTCGACCACATGGCTACACCCTGTCACATCATCGTAGAAGGTAATCCAGCCATCATCTACGCTAGTAGAGAAGGAAGTCCCGCAAAGATTCTGCCTCGGCTTCAGCCTTTTCTATCAAAATTTTGGCAGGAAAGAGACATCTCTGGAGAATACTGTGATACTCCAGAGTGCTTGTTAGCTCAACTGGTCGTGAGATTTGGATTTGAAATGTGCGAGGATGACTTCTCCCATCTCCGGGTAGGGCTGACCTATCGTCCTGAGGTGGAGTACCTTTACTACATTGCTGCTAACCGCACCATGAGTGTTTGGACTCCCCGCTCAGATTACCGCCAGACCCCTAGCCTAGGACTTCAAGGTTGCCAACCGCTGGTTAATGAGCTGTGTTAGCTCTGCTCAAAGATAATTCTGGCAGCATAGCCGCTGATGTACTTTTTCTGACCAAAGGTGCAGGGTTCTAGAGGCGTAGCAAGTTTACATTTAAAAATAAAACTACTTGCCATGTTTTCTGAGTCTCCTTCAGTTAAAAAACTCTACGAGCGACTTTCTCATAAAGTCAAGGTCGTTTCTCAAGATATTGAAAACAAAGTCCAAAAGGCCATTGGCGATCCTGCAAACTCTGACTCTATCAATAAGAATCAGCCAACTCATTTAGATGAAATGCTGATCCTACAAACTCTGAAAACCATTGAGGATAAAGCCAGGAACAAGATGGAGAAATCTGATCAGTCTTGGCAGTAGGGGCGATCGCTGCTAGTCAATATTTTCATGCCAATATTTCCATGCCAATATCAATTATTTCTAGGTTTGGCGCAAAGGAATCTCAATTACAAACTTAGTTCCTTGGCCTGGAACCGAAACACAGCGCAAGGTTCCTCCATGCCTATCTGTGATGATTTGGTAGCTAATTGATAAACCTAACCCTGTGCCTTTACCGACAGGCTTGGTGGTAAAGAAGGGGTCAAATAGCCGTGGCTGGTCAGCTTCAGCAATCCCAAAACCATTATCAGCAATTCGAATTTCAACAGATTGAGTACCGAGCGGGCGGGTGCAGATTTCAATCTTGGCTGCCTGCAACTGCTCAGGAGATTGGGTCTGATCACCTTCCAAAGCATCGATCGCATTGGTTAGCAGGTTCATAAAGACTTGGTTGAGTTGCCCCGCGTAGCACTCTACCAAAGGTAAATTTCCATAATCTTTAATCACTGCAATTTCAGGGCGATCGGATTTAGCCTTGAGCCGATTCTGTAAAATCATCAAGGTACTATCAATCCCCTCGTGGATGTCCACAGCCTTCATTTCTGCTTCGTCCATCCGGGAGAAGTTTCGCAGAGACAACACAATTTTTTGAATCCGATCGGCTCCTACCTTCATGGAGGCTAGGAGTTTTGGCAAGTCTGCCAGCAAAAAATCAAGATCGATTGCCTCCACTTCGGCGGCAATTTCAGGAGTCAGATCCGGGACCTGCTGCTGATAAAGCTTCAACAACCGAGTCAGGTCTTGAATGTACTCTCCGGCATAGCTGAGATTGCCGTAGATAAAATTCACCGGGTTGTTAATCTCATGGGCTACCCCTGCCACCAATTGACCCAAGCTAGACATCTTCTCGCTTTGCACGACTTGAGCTTGCGTTTGCTGAAGTTCTCGCAAAGTCTGCTCTAGCTCTTGGGCCTTGGCTCGCAGTTCTGCTCCAGTCTTTTGCACTTCCTCGAACAAACGGGCATTATCGAGAGCCGTGGCAATCTGCCCCGCCAAAGTATTAAAGGTTTCCAAGTCCATCTGGCTAAAACGGTGGCTCCGCTTGTCCTGGACGTTGAGTACCCCTAGCAAAGCGCCTCGCGTGATCAGAGGCACCACAACTTCAGACCCTACACTCAGTAGATGGACCCCCGCTAACTCAGAGGCACGGTTCGCTTGATCAAGGCAAATAATCTCTTGGGTGCGAGCGGCAGTGGCAATCAAGCTTTCGGAATCATCTAAGGCAATCTGGGTTGGTTGTCCTAGTCTCGTAATATCTTCCTGGCTAGACTCAACTTCTTTGACCAAAACTTGTTTATCGATGTTGAGCAAGTAGATTTGGATGTAGTGCAGGTTGAAGCGACTTTGCATCAGAGCGATCGCCTCCCGTAACAGAAGTTTTGGATCTAGGATGACTTGTGACAGTTCACTCATAGCCCCCGTGACTTGCTGGCTCACTTCTAACTCATGGGTGCGCTCTGCTAAGTTTTCCAGCAGCTTGCCCACCTGCTCGGCCATTTGGTTGAACCTATCCGCCAGCAGGCCAATTTCGTCTTTGGTTTGGATGGTACTCCGAGCTTTGAGATCACCTGTGGTAAAGCGGGTCACGACACCCGTCAGCCCTAGCAATGGTTTGGTCAAAAACTGACTGAGCGCAATTGCCGCCGCAATCACCAAGACTGCGATCGCGATCGCCAACAGCAAGGTGGCCCGAATTTGGGCTTGGATGGGTGCGAGAAATAAACTCTGTGACTCTACAAAAACCACCGACCAAGGCTGAGTTTTCAACTTAGCGACGGCAGCTGAACTCAGCTCAGAGTTGTTAGCGACTAAAAAGGTGGTAAAGAAAGCAGATTTATTAGCGTTCTGAAGCCCCTGAGCAAACTCAGGTAAGTTTGTCGCTAGCTCGGTTGGGGGAACCTGTGGCAATCGTCCTGCGGCTTGTAGCGATCGCACTTTTGCGGGTGGTAGGGGTGTAACGGCCTTAAAAATTAGCTCTGGAGCATACCCTTGCGCTAGACGAACTTGATTTTCATCCAACAAAATTGCGAACGAGGCTTTGTCACCCGCGACCAGATCGCTATTCTGCGCGACTAGCCGTTGAATCACGTTGGCATTGTAGCGAACTCGCACCACACCAATGATGTTGCCTGTGGCATTACGAACCGGGCTACTAAAATACAAACTCGCCACTTTGGCATTGGCAGCATATTGCACGGGCGAAACGTAAGGTAAGCCAGTTTTGAGGGATTGCTGAAAATAATTCCAATTGGCTTCACTGTTTCCCACATCTGCCGTGTAGGTGTCTACAACATTTTGTCCCTGTTGGTCGAGCAAGGCATAAGACAAGATATTCAGCGTGTCTTTGCGGCCTAGCGCCAGTAAAGTTGTTTCTACCTCAGCCCGAATCGCGGCTCGCCTCTGAGTTGGCAAAGCGAGATATTGAGACAGAATGGGTAATTGCGCTTCCACCCGAACCGCATCAAGATTCGTTTTAATAAATGAATCTAGACTGAGAGCAGTTTGGGAAGCAGCTCCTAAGAGAGCCAGATTGGCATTGTTGGTCAATGCTTTTTGGGTCGTCCGCTGATTTAGCAGCGCCAAAACCAAAAGCGGCAAGAGCGCCACGCCCAAAAAAGACCAGATCAATTTGCTACGCAGACCTAAAAATTGCAGCTTCATTGCAAATGTCCCTCTCCCAAAGCTTGTATAAAGGAAGGAACAATTAGCTTGTCAATATCCGGTGCAGCACTCAGTCCTCCAGTACGAATAAAAAAGTCAGCGTACAACTGGGCAGTGTGATACAACGACTCTGTGGTTTTGCCTGGAGTCAATGCCTTTAAGTTGTCTGCCACAGTCGCGAGATGAATTCCCTCAGTTGAAATCTCTTCTGGCTTCAGCTTGAGCACTTTTGCCAGCAAGACGTTGCTCTCTTGAGGATGAGCTTGCCAATAATCTACCGCTTGGAACCAACCCCGGACAAAGGCTTGTACTTGTTGAGGGCGATCGCGCACAACATTAGCGTGAAACACAAGAGTATCCGGAATTAGCCCTGGGGTGTCCTGACTGCTAAGTAAAACCTGCCCTCCCGCTTTCATCACTTGTGAGACGTAGGGCTCCCATGAATGTCCCGCCTGAATATCACCTTTCTCCATGCGGTCTGGCACCATTTCCCCTTCAATGTTGACCAGGGTGACATCAGCCGCAGTGAGGTGCTGGAATCCTAGCAGCGTTGTAATAAATAGCTCTCCAAAGTCACCCAGCTTTACCCCGATCCGCTTGCCCTTGAGGTCGCTCAAATTCTTAATCTCAGGCCCAACCACTAACATATCTGCTCCAGCAGACTGATCACTAACCAAAACCAGCTTCACATCCGGGTTTTGCCCAGCGATGCTCATGAGGCTACCTAGGGTGACTGTGACTCCATCGGAATGCCCCGCACTGAAGTTAGAGACTGACTCTAAATAGTTGCTGGAATAGATTGGCTCAACTTGCACTCCCTGCTGGGCAAAGAAACCTTTTTCTTGAGCCAGAATCAGGGGAAAGTAACCTGGCCAAGAGGTATAGCAACCAATTTTTAAGGGGGACTGCTCTGACTGGGATGTGACCGTGGTAGCACTATGGCAGGCCACAATCAGCAGAACACTCAATAGAGCAAGACAGAATAGGCGAAGAAACCGAGATGGCATACTGACCAGGCCGATGGGGTGTTTGATAGCAGTTCTACTGTCTCTCATACTGGATTCTGGCAAATTGATTCTGGCGAGTTGAGTTTTTTGATTCATTTAGCGAGGCTTCGCCCCATCTCAACCCATCTGCCAGAGATCTCTTTATCGGATGGCGGAATCAGCGATCGCCAACCATCCTACCAGTCGTGCTAAGAACCAAAGCCGACCTACTACTTAATTTTCCCCGTGTCTAAGGGCGATCGAAGTCACAAACTGGAGAATTTTTATCCGCCATCTTGCTGATTCTCAGTAAAACTGCGGTCAGACCCTCACCTTAATGATGGCAGCTTGGTCCCGCAAACCTTAAGCGGGCAACACTTGAACGTGAGCAAACTTTAATTGATCTGACCGATCGCTTGGTCATAGTGACTCCGAGCGACATACACACTTTTCTGGTCATTCTCACAAGCAGCTCGATACGCTGCAACTGCCGCTTGCACCGCAGATCCACAGTGGGCAAAGTAGTCAAAATGCCCTTCTAGGAATCGCTCAGGTACTTCAGGGCTGTCATTTCAGCATCAACTGTAATTTCTGCTTGCAAGCGATCAATATGCTCCAGCAGATCGAGTCGTAACTGTTCGCCTAGGGCTGTCTCCTGGTACTGGCAGACCGCATCAACCACAGCCAACCCCAACCGAAACTGTTCTAGCAAATCGGCTTGGATCGCTCGGTTGCGCTCATCGGAAGATCCACGAATATCCGAGATGCCATAAAGAGGATAGACATTAGCAAACACCACAGGCTCTGGTGGCAGCCCCCAACTTTGCCGCTCCGCTTCTTGGAGAAACCGCCATTCCACAGCGGGATGGATGTTATGAATCGTCGTCATACAAAGATGAAAATTGCAGCCCCAGACTGTAACTTCCTAGACTTTGACCAGAGTATTCCCAGAGTATCCCCACCGAATTCTCCAACCTACCTGGAACGAAAACGATTAATCTGGATAGATGGGGAAGCAGCAGCTTGCTCACAAGCGCACCTCGGGATTGAAGACTCATTATCTGACAGCCATTAAGTTATGTTTGACGCGCTCGCTGAACGCTTAGAATCTGCTTGGAAGACACTGCGGGGTCAGGACAAAATTTCTGAATCGAACGTTCAGGAAGCCCTACGAGAAGTTCGTCGTGCCCTGCTGGAGGCAGATGTTAGCCTCCAAGTAGTGAAAGATTTTGTGGCAGAGGTGCAAACCAAAGCCCTAGGCGCAGAAGTAGTGACTGGGGTAAGGCCTGACCAGCAATTCATCAAACTGGTTTACGACGAGTTGGTGTCCGTCATGGGGGAAACCAATATTCCCCTAGCAGAAGTAGACCCAGCCCCCACCGTAATTCTAATGGCAGGTTTGCAGGGAACGGGTAAAACTACCGCGACCGCCAAACTCGCGTTACATCTACGCAAAGAGAACCGCAGCACCCTCCTGGTCGCTACAGACGTTTACCGCCCCGCCGCGATCGACCAGCTCGTGACCCTAGGGAAACAAATTGACGTACCCGTGTTTGAGCTAGGCAAAGATGCCGACCCAGTTGAAATTGCGCGACAAGGGGTCGAAAGAGCTAGAGCAGAAGGCATTAACACCGTCATCATTGACACCGCAGGTCGTCTACAAATCGACCAAAACATGATGGCGGAGTTGGCTCGCATTAAAGAGACCATTCAGCCTCACGAAACCTTGCTAGTCGTGGATGCCATGACAGGGCAAGAAGCCGCCAACTTAACCCGCACCTTCCACGACCAAATTGGGATTACAGGTGCAATCCTCACCAAAATGGATGGCGACACCCGTGGTGGGGCTGCCCTCTCCGTGCGACGCATCTCTGGTCAACCCATCAAATTTATTGGGGTCGGGGAAAAAGTTGATGCCCTGCAACCCTTCTACCCCGACCGGATGGCTTCCCGGATCTTGGGCATGGGGGACGTACTAACCCTGGTAGAAAAAGCCCAAGAAGCAGTAGATCTGGCCGATGCCGAGAAAATGCAGGAGAAAATCCTCTCGGCTAAGTTTGACTTCACAGACTTCCTGAAGCAAACCCGATTGCTGAAGAATATGGGCTCCTTGGGTGGCATCATGAAGCTCATCCCTGGCATGAATAAGCTGAGCAGCGATCAACTGCAACAAGGGGAAGCCCAACTCAAGCGGGCTGAATCCATGATCAACTCCATGACCTCCGCAGAGCGCAAAGATCCTGATTTGCTAGCAGGTTCCCCTAGCCGTCGCCGTCGTATTGCCCGTGGCGCTGGGTATGCGGAGTCAGATGTGGCCAAGTTAGTAGCCGATTTCCAGAAGATGCGAACCTTGATGCAACAGATGGGACAAGGCCAACTCCCCATGCCCGGTATGTTTGGTGGGGGGCCATTTGGCGGTCCTGGCTATGGTGGCAATCAACCACCTCAACCCGGTTGGCGTGGTTATCCCGGTGGTGCCCCTACTAAGAAAAAGAAGGAGAAAAAAAAGAAGGGCTTCGGAAATCTGTAGTCATTGCAGTAGCATTTGGCGGTTAGTGAGCACAGCAATTTTCGATTGGTTGAACCACACCATTTCTATAGGGGCAGGTCTTATGCCTGCCTTTTTTCACCATCAATCCTCGCAGCATCTTTGCGAAGGTGCCGATCGGGGGCACCTCTACGTTTCTATTGTTGCAATTGTTTCCAGTGGGTTTGGAGGTCTTGAATTGTAAATACTGCTTGGAACTTCAAACCTTCTCGCTCATATAGTTCAGCTCCCCCTTGCTGGCGATCGACTAGAGAGATTACCTGCTCAACTGAGTACCCCGCATCCCGCAGCCGCTCCACAGCTTTCATTGCAGAGCCTCCCGTCGTCACTACATCTTCTAAAACCACGACAGAGCTATTAGCAGGTAAGGTTAAGCCTTCGATATAAGCTTGGGTGCCGTGACCTTTGGCTTCTTTACGAATGATCAGAGGCGCGATCGCCCGTCCCTCGTAGGCTGCCACGACGCTCACCGCTGTCACAATTGGGTCTGCCCCTAGCGTCAAACCAGCTACAGCTTGGGTATTCTGTGGTAGCAATGGTAGTAAAATGCGACCAACTGCTACGGCTCCTGCGGGGTGGAGCGTCACCTGCTTACCGTTGATGTAGTACGAACTTCGCTGTCCCGAAGAGAGAACAAAATCGCCTTCTTTATAGGCACCTTCACAAAATAGATCTAGCAACTGCTGACGTACCGTTTGTAAATCAGCATTGATGATGGAAGAAAGTGAACCAGTTTGGACTAGAATTCCGTCAGTCATGGTAAGAGCAGGTAAAGTTTAAGAACCGTAAGATGTAGCAGATCACCAAGGTCTGCAGCTAATGATCTTAAACTCAAGGGTGAGTTAGTATTTAACCGAAAAAGTGAGGAGTACTGCTATGGGTATGAGGTTTAAAGGTCTAGTTAGTCTATTAGTGCTTGCTACCGCGTCAACAGTCTTTACCTCTGCCGCAGTGGCGCAAGAAGGGGCGCAAGAGCAGGTAACAGTCAGCGATCGCATCAGTACTGAATCGTTGAATGAAGCTTTCAATCGCGCTCTTTACACGAACTCAGGCAACTTTTTTAGAGAGCAAGGATTACTCAACCAAGCCAATACGATTCTAGGGCAAGGGTCAATCGTTCGTAACTCTTTTGCTGAGAACCGCATTGCACGTGACGCCCGGCTCGTAAATATTCTGTATCGAGATGCCCTAGAGCAGCAAGCCTCTAGCGGTCCCGTAATTCGGACTCCAGATTTGCCAACTCCCTACGATACGTCCGTACTAATCAACCCCAGCATTTATGTCAACCGTCTGACCTCTGATGCACTGCCTACAGCGGGCGAGTTTCAGTTTGAAACCGTACCTCCTCGCTAAGCTATAGCAGTACTGATAAAGGTTAAGACGGGGTGCAGGGGTTTCACCCCTGGCTGGGGGCGAAGCCCCCACACCCCCTTTGCCCTAAACTTGATGCGTAGCACTATATAGCCCTGAGAGGACAATAGCTGAGGTTTAGGAAGATGATGAGTTGCCAAATTCGCTCCCTTAAATCAAGGCCTAGTCCTCACCCCCTTCTCTTTAAGGGAGGGGGAGCTAAATTTAATAGTTGATGAAGTAATCCAGGGTGCAGGAGTTGAACCTGCCTAACGCGAATTATGAGTTCGCTGCCTCAACCGATCGGCCAACCCTGGTGAAGCTTTTTGATTGTATCCTGATACCTAGCTTGCCGTAAGGAAGCAGCTAGTATCTTCTATTCATATTATGGAATAATCTTTCCTTCTATTCACATCTGTTTTGGCTTCTTCTGAAAAATTTTTCTGTGGCATAAGTCTTTGTAATTGCATACCCCGATTATCAGCAATGAAATTAAATGTGAATGTGGCACTTACCTTAGTTCTGCTGACCTTGATGTTTGGCGCAGGGTTAGTCAGTGCTGCGTGGGGATTTGCTCTTGGTCGTCAAGCCTTGAAGGGCATTACTCAACCCGATGTCCGACCTACGAGTAAATTAGTTGGGCGAGACCAGAAGAAGCCACTGCGTCGGGAAGAGGTGATGATTCTGAAAGAGGAAGACATCTTAAAGCGGGTTAAAGGCCGTATTGAAGGCACAATTAAGGACAATGATGCGCCTGCAAAAAAAGATGGGAATAAGGCGTTAGATGAGGAGGCGGCAGCTGAAGCAAAATCCCAGGTGGCGATCGCTCAGCCTGGATTGCCAGTGGTGGGTCAAGACCAAGATGTCCGCATGGAAGTCAATACTGTGCAGACCCAAGGGGGTTCATTGCTGCTAAACGTCAAAATGCGGAACCAAGGCAAGCAAAATGTACGATTTCTTT
This sequence comes from Trichocoleus desertorum ATA4-8-CV12, assembly GCA_019358975.1. Classification (NCBI taxonomy): domain Bacteria; kingdom Bacillati; phylum Cyanobacteriota; class Cyanophyceae; order Leptolyngbyales; family Trichocoleusaceae; genus Trichocoleus; species Trichocoleus desertorum. Next base: position 15,185 of record JAHHIL010000026.1, on the reverse strand, counting down.
ACAGCTTTTTGGATGTAACAGATCAGCGGGGCCGAGCCTTAAGCGCTACGGCGGAAGGGTTGCCAGAAGAGTTGCCACCCACCAGTGGTCCTTTTTCTGGTACTGTAAGTATCCCTATCTCTTTGTTAGACGGAGCTGATAAGCTTTCGTTAACTTTGACGGACTATCCAGACCAAAAACTACAGCTAAAGCTATCCAGTATCCCCATCCCCAGGTGAGTTCTGGAGGCGCTGTAGCCTGTTGATCCTGTTTTACAGATGATTGCCCCTATTGTCTTTGCGCTGGCGACGAGTGATTCTTTACCTGTCACGGGGCGAGAGGCCCTAGTGCGCTTGCTGTCAGTGCTACTGCTGATCGCCATTAATGCTTTTTTTGTCACCGCTGAGTTTTCAATTGTCTCAGTGCGGCGATCGCGCATTAATCAGTTGGTGGGCGCAGGGGATGTGCAGGCCAAGACCGTACAAGATTTACAAAGAAGTATTGATCGCCTACTCTCTACAACCCAATTAGGCATCACTTTGTCTAGCTTGGCGTTGGGTTGGATTGGCGAGAGCACAATGGCTGTTTCAATGGCAGCTTGGCTTGGCCAGTTACCCGTATCTTCCGCTCTACGGCAAACGCTAGCTCATTCTTTTGCGGTGCCAATTGCCTTTCTGCTAATTGCTTATTTGCAGATTGTGCTGGGGGAACTGTGCCCGAAGTCGGTGGCGTTGTTGTACTCAGAGCAACTAGCACGATTTTTAGGCCCACCGAGTTTAGCGATCGCTCGCTTCTTTAATCCTTTTATTTGGGTTTTAAACCAATCGACTCGCTGGCTGCTGCAATTAGTCGGGATTCAATACACTGGGCACGGTTGGTACAACCAGGTTACTCCAGAGGAGCTGCAATTGATTATTGCCACCTCTACGGAGTCCACCGGGCTGGAGGCAGAAGAACGAGAACTACTCAATAACGTGTTTGAGTTTGGGGAAGTTTTGGCAGAAGAGGCAATGATTCCACGAACGAGTATCGCTGCTATTCCCTACGATGCCACCTTTCAAACGCTATTAGAAGAAGTAGCGACATCCGGGCATTCTTATTACCCTTTAATGGGAGAGTCTTTAGACGATATTCGTGGCATTATTTCGTTCAAGGAGTTAGCCGAACCTTTAGCACAGGGGTTGCTCACGCCTGAAACTCCGGTTAAGGCCTGGATTCGTCCAGCTCGGTTCGTACCAGAGTACATGCCCTTAAATGAGCTGTTGCCCCTGATGCAGCGATCGCGCCAAGCCATGGTGATGGTAGTAGACGAATTTGGTGGCACCTCCGGTCTGGTGACGCTGACTGATTTAGTGGCTGAAATTATTGGGGAAACGCCGGAGTCTGAGAGTAGTGAGGATTTAACCGTACAAGCCTTGGATGACCGCACATTCTTAGTTCAAGCCCAGATAGACATTGAAGAAATCAATGAATTGCTAAATCTGAGCCTGCCACTCACAGATGATTACCAAACGTTGGGCGGCTTTCTGATTGACCAATTGCAAAAGATTCCAGCCGAAGGTGAGGTGCTGCTCTACAAAAATCTGGAGTTGTCGGTGGTGTCTGCTGAAGGCCCTCGCCTAGATCAGATTCGGATTCAACGGCTGGAAGAACCAGAAACGGAACAGTTCTTGGAAGAACTCAATGAGGTGATTATTGCGTCTGAAGCAGCTGTAAACGCTGAAACTTCTGATACTGCATTCGATGAATCTAGTTCAGAACGTCCTAACCAAGAGTTTGGCTTAGATCAAGACAATCAAACTTTGTAGGGGAGCGGATCAACTTGCCCCAGTTCGGCAAAAGCGGCTAGACGCAAGCGGCAAGAGTCACAGACGCCACAAGCTATTGCTTCGCCCGTATAGCAAGACCAAGTTTGCTGCCAAGGTACCCTTAAGCGATCGCCCAACTGGATAATTTCAGTTTTCTTCAACTGGATTAGGGGAGCGACGATTTGAATGGGTTGTCCTTCACGGCCTTGCTTCGTGCCTAGGCGAAAAACTTCTTGCATTGCTTGCAAATAGTCGGGGCGGCAATCCGGATAGCCAGAGTAGTCAAGGCTATTTACCCCTAGATAAACTCGTTCTGCTTCTATAGCTTCGGCATAGCCAAGCGCGAAACTTAAAAAAATAGTGTTGCGGGCAGGTACATAGGTAACCGGAATGTGAGAGGCCATCTCTCCTAAAAAGCGATCGCTCGGTACTGCAATGCTGTCGTCTGTGAGGGCAGAGCCACCCCAAAGGCGCAGGTCAAAACTCACGACTTGATGTTGGATAACGCCTGCAACCTGAGCGATCGCCGTTGCCGAGTCTAGCTCCCGACGATGCCGTTGTTGGTAGTCAAACGAAATGGCATAAACATCACAGCCATCAGCTTTAGCTTGATAGAGCACCGTAGACGAATCTAATCCGCCGGACAACAAAATGACCGCTTTGACTGCCACCACCTACACCTCACGTTTAAGGCCACTTTTCCATCATTCAGCATTCACTGATTTTATGGAACTGGGGCGGCTTCAATTGCAGCAGTCGAAATAGAGTCTGGTGTAGCGTCAGGAACTTCCACCACAATCATATAACCAGAGAAATTCTTGCCACCTGCCGTTGTTAATGCGTCCAAAATCTTAGGCATATCAGCTTGTTGTAAGTGGCCTGTTTCGTCATAGATTTCCAAAGCAGAGAGACAGCCAATGGTGGGGTTCCAATCGGCACTGGCTGGGTAGCGCTCCTTACCGCTGAAGAAGTTGGTTGCCTCTCCACTGCCATGAATCCGGAACAGCGATCGCCCCGCTTTCCCAGCCCAGTAAGTTTGCTGGATGGGAAAATAGTTGCGCCAAGACGGTGGCAAGAGAGATTGGTAGGCGGCTAACGTACCCATAAACCGTCTCTGACCAGGAAGAAACGATCGCACGCCTGACTCAAAGGGCACAAATAGTTTGACTAAGGCAAACTGACCATAAGCGCCAAAAAAATCAAAATCTGGTTGCGGCACCACGCCTTCAATCCGGTAAATCCCTTGTGGCGTTTCCCCTCGTTCAAAGTTCCACGCCAAATTATGAAGCGATCGCGACAACAGAGGCACCGACCATAGCTGCCCCGATTGCCGCACAAATTGTCCCGATTGATCCTTTAGGACTGCCCGACAGAGTAAGCCGCGATCGCGAGGACACAGCACATAGAGATGTAGTTGTTGCGGCGCGATCGTCCACTGCAATAGATCTCGTAACGGCGGTATAGCAGGAGGATTAACGCGCTCTGCTACGTCTCGCAAAGTAGTTTGCAGAAACACATTCTGCGACCACCGGGGAAAACGCTGCTGCACGCGATCGCTGAGTGATTGCAACTCTGCTGGAGACAAACCTCCTTGGGCCAGGACAGACAAAGCCATCGCGACCCACTGCGGATCAGAACTGCGCTCGATCGTTTGGCGAAAGGACGACTCTAAGCTGCCATAGCGAGTAGGAAAATGTAGATAAAGCTGCGTCCCTACCTGCATCGCCATATCCACCGTCCGCATCTGTGGCTGCGAGAGTTTAGGGCTATGGGTTAGGGCCAAAATTCTCTGCAACGCTTGGGCAACCTCGACTGGTTGTGGTTCCCGCAGAGCAGTAGCCCAAAGCACTGTGCGCCAATGTCGCTCATTCGCATCGGTGATTGGATAGCGGTTGAGGTCATAGTTTTCTGGCTGGACTAAGCGAACTTGCTTTTGGCGTTGCTCTACCCTGGCAGCGGCAGTGGCTTTGGGGACTGGGTTGGCAGGGGCAATATTGGCAGGGGCGATCGCGCTAACTCCAGTCAGCCAGCTCCAAAGCATAACCCAGGCCACAAGGAGCGATCGTTGTTTCACTCGACACAGCCACTGTGACAGGAAAAAAGAATGCATTCGTACCTTTAGACATAGCCAGAGACTGCCAGATTCTACTACGACAGATACAAAGACCGATAGAAAAACACAATCTGCACAAAACTTTGCTTGAGTTTCAGGAACCTAGATTAAACTTTGGAATTCTTCATAAAGAGAGCCGCTGTGCTACTATCTGGATGGTTTGAAGCGGCTTAGTGTAGCCAATCTGCTTGATCCCTGTGGTGGTGGAGGTATAGGAGTGCAGGACAACATGTCATCGACGCATTCGAAGGTCAGTTCGCAACGCAACCAACCGGAACCCATTCGCGTGGGGGTGATTGGGGTTGGCAACATGGGACAGCATCACACCCGCGTCTTGAGTTTGCTAAAAGATGTCGAACTGATTGGTGTGTCCGATGTCAATGTGGAGCGCGGGTTAGATACAGCCAGTAAATATCGAGTCCGGTTTTTCGAGGACTACCACGACTTGCTTCAACACGTAGATGCAGTCTGTGTGGCAGTACCAACCCGACTACACCATGCCGTGGGAATGGCCTGTTTGCAAGCAGGCGTACATGTGCTGATCGAAAAGCCGATCGCAGCCAGTATTGCCGAAGCTGAGTCTTTGGTAAATGCGGCGGCAGATTCTCATTGCATTTTGCAAGTGGGGCATATCGAGCGCTTTAACCCAGCCTTCCAAGAACTCAGCAAGGTGCTAAAAACCGAAGAGTTGCTGGCCCTAGAAGCACACCGCATGAGTCCTTACTCAAACCGAGCCAACGATGTATCTGTGGTGTTGGATCTCATGATCCATGACATTGACTTACTGCTTGAGTTGGCAGGCTCTCCAGTGGTGAAGCTAACGGCCAGTGGTAGTCGCGCCTCTGACTCTGGCTACCTGGATTACGTGACTGCAACTCTGGGCTTTGCCAATGGCATTGTGGCAACTCTTACCTCCAGCAAGGTAACTCACCGCAAAATCCGTCGCATTGCTGCTCATTGCAAAAACTCTCTCACCGAAGCCGATTTCTTGGGCAACGATATTTCCATTCATCGCCAAACTACAGCCGACTACATGACCGATTACGGTCAGGTGCTGTATCGCCAGGATGGTCTCATTGAGAAGGTTTACACCAGCAATATTGAGCCACTACACGCCGAGCTAGAGCATTTTGTGGCTTGTGTGCGGGGTGGCAACCAGCCTTCTGTGGGCGGAGAGCAAGCCCTCAAAGCCCTGCGATTAGCTAGCTTGATTGAACAAATGGCCTTAGATGGTCAAGTGTGGCACTCGCAGGAACTAGAATTGGATTGCAAGAACTCCTCCGCGATCGCTGTATAACCACAATCCTTAAACGGGCGTAGGGTGTGTGAGCGGTAGGGTGTGTGAGCATCAGATCACGCACCGCTCTGATCAATATTTAAGATCCGTCCATTACGGCTGCATTTAAGATCCGTGAGTTACAACTGCGCCTAACACACGCTACGGGTTTGGTTGTAAGAACATTTCTTGGTGCGATCGCCGGATCGTTTTGCTCACCAGTTGATTGCCAGTAGGGCTGAGATGGATGTGATCCCGATACAGGGTTTCTGGCTCAGCCACCGCATTAAAACTGGGAAGAAAATCAATGTAGATAATCTGTTCGCGCTCGGTGAAGTCTACTAGCCGCTGTCGAGCCTTTTGCTCATAATCACGAGGGCCACCTTTGGCACTGGTTTCTCGTAATAAAGGTGTCATCGCCAGCAACAGTTGTCCACCCTGACTTTGAACGAAGCTATGAATCTGCTGAAGAGCCGCTAAGTTGAAGCCCACGCGATCGCCAGATTCTGCTTGTACGGCTTTGAACTTGGCCTTGAAATCTGGATTGGGAGCAGGTGGAAAAAGGTAGCGCCCCAAGACTTCTGCCAAGGCTAAAGGTGGTTTGCGATCTGGGTAATTAATATCGTTGCCCACTTGTAGTGAACTAGGAGCCGTAGCAAACAGATCATCCGTGTTCAGTAGCAAGACAACAATTTGAGCCTCGAAGCTGCCAAAGCGCTGCAAATAAGCTAATTCATTGCGCGGTCCCCAAGAGTTAGCTGAAGCATTCAACACTTCTACCTGCTGCCAACGGGTGTCCTGCAAGTCTGGCTGTAATTGCTGCTGCAACATTTCAGAGATGATGCCAGTTTGGTCAGTCCACCAACCACCATTCGCCACCGAATCACCTAGCAGCAAGATCCGCAACGTGGCTGGCGCAGGGGTAGGAGCGATCGCGGGACTCCGCATGGAATATTGGTTAATAGCGATGCGATTGCCAAAACGGCGGGTCTGTTGATTCGGTGCTAGCAGATAACCAATATCTGAGTCGGCGAGATAAATCAAAGGGTTGCCAAAGCCGAAGAGTAAGCGTAAGCCAAGTTCCAATAGAATCGGCAGCCCCACGAGCCCTGCCAAAAGCAGTCCTGCAATGTTCACGGTGGAAAGTTCTATTTGCAACACGAATGATTCTAAGTGAGCCAAGCTTAACCAGACCCAGCATAGACCAGAAAATCTTGAGCTGCCTCAATCTCCGCCTCGATGAAATTAATCTGCGATCGCTTTGACGTAAAATTGCTCGGGTTTTGCAATGGCTGAGTCACTGCTACATTCACTGGGCTCAGTCATGCAGGCTTCCAGATGTTAAGTTCTGGAAGTTTTTGTTTGAGTGGGTAAGGTCAATATCTAGGAATTACGTCATACTACATATCGTGCTACAATCTGTAAATTCATTTTGATCGTCCGCTCGTCGCGCTGCTTGATAGCCCTCAGAGTGTTTCAATATTTAGGCTGTTTCGAGCGTTCGTACTAATAAGTCATTTGCTCAGGTAACTTGATTAGCCATTTGCTCAGGTAATTTGAGCGAACTTTTCAGGGCCATTATTGAAATTGAGCCCTGAACCAGTTATTTTGCTGTTTTTCTAGGAAAAGTCATGGCCACCTTTCAGGATGTCCTGGGCTATTACCGTCGCTATTGGCCGCTGTCTGCCTTCAGTATTGCCGCTTCCAGCACCTTTGAAATTATTGACCTCGCAGTACCTTATGCGATTGGCCAAATTTTGAATGTGCTCTCCAAGCAACCGCTGGACAACTTCATGCAAGATCTCGTGGCGTTAGTAGCGAGTTTAGGCCGTTTACCCAACAACCAATTCTTAGCGCTGAGCGTGCTATTAGGTGTGATCTTTGCGGTCACAGTGCTTAGAGCCCCGATTCAGCCGTGGGCTGCATCTTGGTTTCATTGGGACATTGCCCTCCGTAGCCGTCGCGACCACTCCAAGCAGGTGCTGCGAAAAATTCTGACACTGCCATTGGAGTTTTATGACGAAAACAACCCAGGTCGAATTGCAGGTCGGGTGGCAAGAGGTTTGGCGAACCATACTTGGAGCTACCCCGAAATTGCAGGCCAACTGATTCCCAAGCTCTTTCGCGTGTTGGGCATCTTCGTGATGATTTGGATAATTGAGTGGCGAATCGCGATCGCCTTCTTAATTTCCTTCATCTTCATTCTCAGCTTCACCTTTGCTCACTTGAAGCGCTTGATTCAGCGCGAAGCCATTCTCGATCGCTATCAAGAGAATACTGAGAGCCGAACCTCGGAAATCATTACCAACATCAAAACGGTGAAGGCATTTGCCACAGAAGCAACCGAGCTCAAGCGGCAATCGCAACGCTTAGACCGGGAGCTAAAGGTGGTAGATTACCGCATTCACCGAGGCTATATTCACCTAGGAACTTGGCAGCGCCTAGTCGTGCAAAGCTGCGTGTTCTTTATTCTGGCATTTACGCTTGTGGCCACCGTCAGCGGCAAAATTTCTTTGGGTCATTTTGTCACCACGCTAACGATTTCTAGCATGGCTTACTCAGAGTTAGAGCCGATTAGCAATCTCGCAGAGACCTTTGCCCGCCGTTATGCCTCTATGCTGCGCTTCCATGAGTTTGTGCAGTTGCCAACCGGGGCAGATGCGGGCAGTTTGACGACTTCTAGTGAGCAAGCTGCTTACTCTTTTACAGGCAAGGTGGAGTTTTCGCAGCTGGCCTTCGGCTATGACCGCGATCGCCCCGTTCTACAAAACATTAACTTGTTGATCGAACCCTACCAAACCGTAGCTCTCGTCGGGCGCTCTGGTTCCGGGAAATCAACCTTAGTCAAGCTGCTGTTTCGCTACTTCGAGCCGACTCAAGGCCGTGTGTTGATGGATGGAGAAGACATTACCACCTTAGATGTGACTCAATACCGGAAACGGCTGGCGATCGTGCATCAAGAAGTTGATATTTTTAATGGCACCTTGCTAGATAACCTGCTTTACGGCAACCCCCAAGCGAGTTTCGAGCAGGTACAAGAAGCTTGTCGGATTGCTCAGTGCGAGGAGTTTATTCACCACTTACCGCAAAGCTACAAAACCATTGTGGGAGAGCGAGGAATGCGGCTATCGGGAGGGCAGCGACAGCGAGTGGGCATTGCCCGTGCCCTTTTAGCGGAACCAGATGTTTTGGTCTTTGACGAAGCCACCTCCAGCCTCGATTATGAATCGGAACGTGCGATTCAACTGGCCATGCGATCGATTTTGGGCACCCGCACCACGATCATTATTGCCCACCGCTTAAGCACAGTGCGAGAAGCCGATCAGATTGTGGTGCTCGATCAAGGGCAGATTGTGGAAATGGGCAACCATGCTGAACTCTTGCGCCAAGCAGGAATTTACCGTCGCTTGCACTCTCTGCAAGAAACTGGAGAGCTTATTTAGCCTAGTTGCTTATTTAGCCTAGTTAAGGAGGATTGAACCAGCTCATGGGAAATCATAGGCGATCGCAAATTGCCACCCAGCACTTTTAATAGAGTGAAGAGAAAAGGGGAGGTTATCATCAACTAAATAGCCTCCCCCTTGCTTTAAATCCTTCATTAATACTTCGCCCTAGGGCAGCTTGTGATTGCTTTATTTCCTCAAATTCATACCTTGGCAACCGCCAAACCTGGCCCTCTTCTAGGAGAGGTGTGGCTTGATGTAGCCATTTTGCTAGTAATGCTGCTGCTATCAGCCTGCTTTTCTGGCTCTGAAACAGCCATTACCGCCCTCGACAACCTGAAGCTAAGAGCTTTGATCAAAGAGCAAGGCGATCCCAATCGCATGTTTCGTTTGGTCTTAGAAAAGCGGGGTCGCTTCATCACCACCCTGCTAGTTGGCAATAACTTAGTCAACAACTTTACAGCCATTCTGACCAGTAATTTATTTGCCATCTGGCTCGGAAACGCTGGGATTGGTGTGGCAACGGCTGTGGTGACATTTTTAGTGCTAATTTTCGGTGAGATTACGCCTAAATCATTAGCCATTAACAACGTGATGCCAGTGTTTAGGGCGGTGGTGCGGCCCATCTACTGGCTCTCCGTGGTGTTGCTACCCGTGATCTATTTCTTCGAAGCGATCGCGCAAAGCGTAGTGCGGCTATTCCAGGGCAATGCAGCCCAGCAAGGAGAATCGCTGCAAGACCTACAACTCATGATCGAAATTTTGGGGGGCAAAGGTCAACTTGACCTACATAAGCATCAACTACTGAATAAAGCCTTGATGCTCGATCGCGTCAGTGCGCGAGATGTAGTCAAGCCAAGAGTTGACATGCGAACCATCTCCCAGGATGCCACCCTCCAAGACCTAGTCAACTTCTGCTTAGAAACAGGCTACTCCCGCATCCCGGTGCAAGAAGAGTCGAAAGATGAAATTGTTGGGATTGTGCACTTAAAGCGAGCTTTGCAACAGTTGAGACAACTGCAAAAAGCAGGTCGAGATCATGGCTCAGTCACAGAAGCAATGGACCCCCCCATCTACATTCCAGAAAACAAGCGAGTCACTGACCTACTGAAGGAAATGCTGCAACAGCAGTTTCACATTGCGATCGTAGTAGATGAGTACGGTGGAACCGTTGGTCTAGTGACCTTAGAAGATATTCTGGAGCAACTGGTAGGGGAAATATACGACGAAAGTGATTTTCCAGCCCGAGCCAAGGCAGCTAAAAAGCTGGGCCTTCTACCTGTTTCTCGTTCCGGTCGTAATGTTAACGGCAGAGAATGAGCCTGTAACTACCCTTCGGTGACAGCTACAGGATTTTTTCAAAAAGCCCTTGATTTCCCAATCCGTTATGCTAATATAGTTTTCCGTGGGTGAGCGGGTCGGTGCCCGAGTGGTTAATGGGGGCGGACTGTAAATCCGCTGGCTACGCCTACGCTGGTTCAAATCCAGCCCGGCCCATCCACGGAACGCATAAAGCAATTTTTGTTTTGTGCGTTCAAACCTGCCCGTGTGGCTCAGTGGTAGAGCACACCCTTGGTAAGGGTGAGGTCACGAGTTCAATCCTCGTCACGGGCTCTTTAACAAAATACTAACAAAAACCGACAGCAGTAGTTTTCTCTGTCGGTTTTTGTTTGTCAGTAGGTCGTAGTTTAGGGGGTTCGCCTACGAGGTCTATCTGTAACGGCCCTCAAACCAGCAAAATTCAAAAAGCGCCCCAGGTAGGACTCGAACCTACGGCCGTCTGCTTAGAAGGCAGATGCTCTATCCACTGAGCTACTGGAGCGAGTAGCCGCTGAGTTGGTATTCAACACAACGCAAGACTGTAAGTTACTCACAGCCCTAAGCTAATAGTACCAGAAGGTGCTGCTCTTGAGCCGTCGTAGCCCTCGTAAAGCTCAGATTTAAGGGTTTAGGACCAAGATCGATTTCGACACACTAACTTAAGTAAATTTTAGCGGTTTTGGGGAAAGCTATAGTCGAGCCGCGCGATCGCTCAACCGGGCAACCCCTGGAGCAGATTAGATAGTAAATGTACGCTAAAAACCAGATAATGAAGCGTTGGCTGAGATAGTGTGTTAAGCAGCACGATCGCCACCTGTGACCTTTGCATAGTACGATGTCGTCACTCAGAAATGCATTGTCTCCAAGCCATCATTTCTGCACTAGTATGCTGTATATCAAAAAAGTCACTCGATTATTGCACGCACAGCATCCTCGACCCGGATAGGAGTCAATTGGCAGTGTCATGTTTATTCTAAAAAGGCAGGATGTTGACATCTCCAGCATTCAGCATCCCAAGCGGGATCAACAGATTCTGATTCTCCACTATCAGGGGCAGACCTTTCGCTTGATTAGTGTTTTTAACGCGACTCAAGAAGAAGAGGCAAAAGCCTTTTGGCGAGATCTGACTGATAACCGTGGGAAAGCTTGTGTGCTCCTAGAAGAACCAGAACGCTACAGTGTCTGGGGCAAAGTTCGGATAGATCAGCTGGCAAATGAGGGGGCTGGGGCAGGGGATGCAACTGCTGCGTTCTTTACCCAGGCAGGCCTGTTGATTTTGCAGGCTCTGTATATTGATGTTGAAGACTTGCTGGGCAGTCGGCAGGCAGGTCTGTTTCAGAAAGATCTGGCAGAAGTGTTGCGGCAGTGGCGGTTTCCCCAAGCGGAATCTCCAGAAGCAATTAATTATTTGCTGACAATGGACCCTGTGACGGCCCTGCAACTTCCGCCTTGGCAAGAGCATCACCTCAATACGCTGATGCAGGAACTTCATCGTATCGGCAAGGCATACTTTGGTAATGCCAATTTTACAGAGCGAGCCCTAGATGCGCTGCAAGATATGTCCAGCGGAGACCGCAACCAATTTCTGCAATGGCTAGAGCAGTCTCCCGTAGGAAAATTGTGGCGCTAGCCTTAAGAATGTTTGATAACAAGCCCATAACCGATGGGGATATGCGACGCTTGCATAAAATCTTAGTCTCGCTGCCCTGTTCTACCTGTCTGATTGCCAGTTACCCGGTTTTGACCTTCCATGAGCAGCCCTTCAAATAAGTCAGTTAGTCCTAAATCTCTTCTGTCAGTACAAACAATTGTTCTCGGTGCAATAAGCTGGGCTGTGTTAGCCCTTCTCTTCTTCTTACTATTCAGTATTTCAGCACCCGGAGAAGCTCGGCCTGCTTGGTATGCCATTGGGACTTATATTTTTGAGGAAGTTGCCTATATCGGAGCCGCTGTGCTGTGCTTAAGAAATTGGCGAAGCCCACAAATTGTCAGTGGTCGCAATGTTTGGTTGGGCATTGGGTTAGGGATGCTGTCTTATTTCCTAGGCAACTTGGTGTTGGGCTATTGGGAATTGGGCTTGAACCAAGAGCCTGCGGTATCACCGGGGGACTTGTTTTTCGTAGCAACTTACCTTTTTCTGGGTTGGGGCATGCTGCTAGCGGTGCTCTCCAGACGCTTGAACTTAGAGAATTGGCAGTGGGTAGTTGTCGGGGCGATCGCAGTCATTGGTGGGCTATTGGCTTGGCTAGTTGCGGCTCCAGTCCAGGATGCTCAGTCGCTCCTGATGCCACCTGCGATCGCTCAAACCGCTCCATCACCCCGAACGACTACACAACCCAGAGCCGTAAAAGCTCCGCCAGTTAAACCTGCTAAACCAGCGGCCCCAGCGTCAACCCCTCTTGCGACTCCCTCAGCGGCAACGCCAGCCGCTACTGGACAAAAGACTCCTCCCGCTTGGGCAACGAGCCTAGAGCAAACCTTGGCTCCTCTAGAACCTATTTTGGCTTGGTTCTATGTCGTCAGTGATCTCGCTTTGCTGATTATTGCCACCGTTTTGCTATTAGCTTTTTGGGGTGGGCGATTTTCGCAGTCTTGGCGGATGATTGCAGCCGCCGCTTTTTCGCTCTACATCGCTGATATTTGGTTCCAGTATGCGCAGAAAAATATCCCAAATTACCAAACGGGCAGTTTGCCAGAAGTCTTTTGGGTATTTAGCGGTGTGCTGTTTGGAATTGGAGCAGCGCTAGAATTTGACTTGTCAACGCGATCGCGGCGACCGGGTGGACGGAGACGAGCTTAGTTAAGAAACCTAAGTTCAGACGGAACTGGCCCTGAACTGTCCTGAGGGCGATCGCATCTAGAATTTATGTCATCCTGTCGGCAAGGTACGACATAGAATAGATGAAGATAGTTCTGTGATGAACAGCACATTCAACCTCGGTAGCTGAGCACCGATAAGGCGGATACTTTTCAACTGAGCGATCGCTCAGTTGAAGCGCTAAATATTAGTAATCACTTTCTTGCTGTGGATGGCTAAATGATTTAGCCAGTGGTTTTTCTTTCTGAAGCGGTGGCATGACTCCAAGAAAACTGTCTGAGTCGGATAAACAAAACATCTTGCATCTGTATCGGCATCCAGGAGAGACAACTTCGACCCTGGCGGAGCGCTATGGAGTCAGCAACACAACTATTAGCCGTGTGTTAAAGAGTTTGCTGCCTGAGCGAGAATATGAAGCCCTTGTGCAACAAAAGCGAGCAGCTCGTCCACAAGCAGGGTTTGCCGAATTCGCTGCTGAGCTGGCGTTTGAAGATGAGCCTATAGAAGCAAGTGAAGTTGCTCAGCCCACCGCTCCAGTTGCAGAATTCGACGCTGTTGCAGAAGGGGTTGCAGAACCAACACCAGAAGTGGTTGCAGAGGTGGAGGATCAGCCTGCTGAAATGAGTGAAGCGGCGATCGCGGAGTTGAGCGCTTCTGAAGATGCGATCGAAACGGTTCCTGTAGAGACGTTTCCCCTAGAGGCAGTTGCTGTAGAAGCACTTCCTGTAGAGGCAGTTGCTGTAGAAGCACTTCCTGTAGAGGCAGTTGCTGTAGAAGCAGTTGCTCTAGAAGCTGTGGTAACTCCCGTCACCAAGCCTGCGATCGCGCCACCCATCAAGCGACGACAGCGTAAACGTTCTTCTGCGGATGATGAGGCGACATCTGCTGAGTCTCCTTCCGAGAAACCGGAGGTGATGGAATCGCAGTTGCAGCTTTTGGATATTCCCTCTGCGGCTCCCGAAGGTGAGAAAAAACAAACTAAAATACCCCCCGTTGTCAGAGCGACTGTTGCTCCGCCCATTGACGGGGTAGGTGCTGAAATTGCCAGAGAGGTCTTGTCAGAAAATCTGCAAGCGCAAGCAGCAGAGTTAATGGATTTAGAGGATGAAGACGACGACCTGGATGACGATGACCTAGATGATGACGACCTGGATGATCTAGACGACGATGACGACGATGAAGGAGACTTGGATGATGCTGGCTCCTTCATGGATGGTCAACTGCCAACCAGAGCATTTGTCCGAGTTTTGCCCCTAGCAGAAGCCTCAATTCCTAAAACGTTCTACCTGGTGGTGGATCGGATGGCAGAGCTAATTACTCGACCACTCCGAGAATTTGGGGATCTAGGACAAATTCCTAGCGAAGATATTCAAGCCAAAACTTTGCCAATTTTTGACAATCATCGCGTGGCTCGTCGCTTCTCAAAGCGCAATCAGCGGGTGATCAAGGTTCCCGATGGCAGAATGTTACCGAAAGTGAGTGGCTACTTACAAGCGAAGGGAATTACTCGTTTGCTGATTGATGGGCAGGTGTACTCCCTCTAACCCGCTTCGAGTTTGGCATTTTGCTCCGCACCTACTAGCTCACACTGATTACCTCACACTTAGTTACCTCCCACCGAGGCAAACTCAAGTGTGCAGTTTTCGGTGTAGCTCCTCTGCGACTCGCTTCAGGCGGCGTAGCTGAGCTTGCATATCTTCTTGCGTCCAGCTAGCGGCGAAGGTATTGAAGCCAAACCGCACCAGTGAGTTGGGAATTTCGAATTCAAAGCGGTTGAGCAGGTAGGTGCCCCGATCATTGGGGTTGCACTCCCAGCGATCGCGCCCGTGAAAGAAACCATCGAACTCCCACACCACTAAACCTGGTTCTCTTGCAGCCACTACACTATTCAGCGAAGGCTGCAAGAACGGGATCTGAATAATAAAACGGCTGCGACTACCCACATCGGTACTCCATTCGCCTAGAGATTCACACCGCAAAGCTGGATTCAACCAACGATGCATTAGGTTTAGGTCTGTAATACAGCGCTCTACAGCGGTAGCACTAGCACTGATTTGAATAGACTGCTCGAAACTCTGCTGCAATGGCATTCTGCTGCGCGGGTTTGTCTTTTGTGGGTTGGGTTTTTTTGAGGTGTAGATAGAGCGCATCCTATCGGTAATGCGGGGTGGCATAAATATCACGGAGGAGCCAGCCAAGCAAGCGGCCACAAAAACTCCTCACTCGTCTACTCTAGCGAGAACCAACCACCTTCAGCAGGGCAGCCGTATAGTTGGCTTACCCCCTGCCTAGAACTCAATACCCACCAAGTTTTTTGGGATGGCTGGGAGCCTTGTCTCTTTAGAGCAAGGAGGAAAGCCGACTCAAGCGGCTTTAGCCGCCTAGAATCCATAGCTGTAACCATCAGCCCGATGAATAACCTCCAGAT